>JALZEZ010000009.1 GCA_030861775.1 Actinomycetota bacterium | reverse complement strand
GCGCAGGCGGGCGCGCACGCGCAGCGCTGGCAGCACGCCCTGCGAGCGCACGCGCACGGCCATCCGCGAGCGGGCCGGCGCGCCCGGGCGAGCGACCGTGAGGCTCGGCCGCAGGAAGGGGACGACGAGGTCGCGGGTCCGCTCGGCGTTGTCGATGAACGGCCAGTGCCCGCTGTCGGGGAAGATCTCGACGCGCGCGTCGGGGAACGCCTCCCGCTGGCGCTCGGCCTGCTCGGGCGGGATGTACGGGTCCTGCTCACCCCAGATCACGAGCGCCGGGCGGCTGCGCTGGCGCAGCACGGCGGCCTGCTCGCGTCCCGCGTTCAGGTTCTCGCCCGCGGAGCGGTAGTAGCGCAGCGCCGCGCAGCGGGTGGGGCGGTCGTAGTCGTCGTACATGCGGTCGACGAACTCCTCCGGCAGCCGCCGCGGGGTGGTGGACTGGATCACCTCGCGGAAGTTCTCGCGCGTGGTGGACGCCATCTGGGCCTCGCCCGCGCCCGGCGTGGCCCAGATCACGGCCAGGGCGTGCGGGACGTAGTCGATCAGGACGCCGGTGTTGATCAGCACCGCGCCGACCAGCGCGTCGGGGTGCTCGGCGGCCCACTGGAGGGCCCACAGTCCGCCGAAGTCGTGAACGCCCAGTACGACCCGCCGGACCCCGAGCCGGTCGAGCACGCCCTGGATGTAGCGCACGGCGCCGCGGGTGGACTGCACCTGCCGAGCCGACTCGTCGGACTGGCCGTAGCCGGAGACGTCGAACGCGATCACGCGGGCGTACCTGCCGGTCGCGGCCAGCAGCGCGTCCCAGTCGCGCGAGGAGCCGGGGTGGCCGTGGATGAAGAGGACCGCGTCGCGGGCCGTCGGCGGCCCCGCCTCCAGGTACCGCGTGGCGATCCCGTCGACCTCGATACGGCCGCTGCGCACCCCGCGCGGCAGCGGCGGCTCGCCGACCAGCACGCTGTGCTCGGCGTCGCTCGCCATCCCGGCGGGTCCGCCGTCGCCCTCGCAGTAGTCGGCCTGGGCGCTCGCGGCGGACGGCAGGAGGAGGGCGGCCAGGATCACGAGGGCGATGGCGATCATGCGGAGCACTGCATGCTGGCGCGCCGCCGGCCTCCGGCGCGTCAGTGGCCGCAGCGCCGGTGATCAGCGCGGCCGGTCGCGGTCGCGCGACGGCTGCACGCGCTTCGGCTCCCCGGGCATCTTCGGGTAGTCGGGCGGGTAGGGCATGTCGCCCTCGCCCTCCGCCTCGTCGCGCTCGTACATCTCCAGCAGCGGGTCGAGCGAGTGGGCCACATCGTCGATCGCGGCGTGACGGTCGCCCACCTCGGCGAAGCGCGCGGGCATCGTCGCGACGGTGAAGTCCTCGGGCGCGACCTCTGCCAGCTCGTCCCAGGTCACGGGCGCGGAGACGGGCGCGCCCGGCTTCGGGCGCACGCTGTAGGCCGAGGCGATCGTGCGGTCGCGGGCGTTCTGGTTGTAGTCGACGAAGATGCGCTCGCCGCGCTCCTCCTTCCACCACTTCGTCGTCACCTCGCCCGGCAGCCGCCGCTCGAGCTCGCGGCCGAACGCGATCGCCGCATGGCGCACCTCGGTGAAGCTCCAGCGCGGCTCGATCCGGACGTAGATGTGGACGCCTCGGCCCCCCGAGGTCTTGGGGAAGCCGGTGTAGCCGATGTCCCGCAGGAGCTGGCGCGCCTCGGCGGCCACGCGCACGGCGTCGGCGAAGTCGGTGCCGGGCTGTGGGTCGAGGTCCAGCCGCAGCTCGTCCGGGTGGTCGACGTCGTCGCTGCGGACCGGCCACGGATGGAACGTGATCGTGCCCATCTGGGCGGCCCAGCCGACCACCGCGACCTCGGTGGGGCAGATCTCGTCGGCGTGCCGGCCCGAGGGGAACTGGATGCGCGCCGTCTGCACGTAGTCCGGCGCTCCCTTCGGGATGCGCTTCTGGAAGAACGCGTCGCCGCCGCCCTTCTCCCGCGTCGAGAGCACGAAGCCCGGCTGCACGCCCTTCGGCCAGCGCTCGAGCGTGGTCGGCCGCCGCGCGAGCGCGCGCATGATGCCGTCCTCGACCGCCAGGTAGTACTCGACCACGTCGAGCTTGGTGAGCGCGGGCGAGCGCTCGGTGGCCGGGAAGATCACGCGGTCGGGGCTCGACACACGCAGGTCGCGGCCACCGGCGTCGACGGTCGTCGCGTCTGGCATCGGGGGAGCGTACGACGCGCACCTCGCGCCGGTGCGGCTGAAGTGGGTAGAGCGATCAAATGCACCCTCGGCGCCGCCGGCAGGACCCCCGCTTGGCGCACTCGCGCTCCCAGAGGCGAAGGTATAGAGTGCGCCCGAGTTGTCAGCCGCATACCCCAGTAGCCGAGTCGAAGCTCCCCCCCTGATAGGCGTCGATTTCGAATCGGGTAAACGGCTCTCGGTCGGGAACGACAGCGACGTCTACCGCTTCGGCGACGTCGTCGCGAAGGTCTACAAGAAGCTCTCGTTCGACGAGGTCGCCCGCTACGTCGCGCTCCAGAACGCCGCGGTCGATGCTCTGAAGCGGCTCCGCTACCGCGCCGAGGTGCGGATCCGCGGGGTGCCCCACACGATCACGGCCATCGCCGGCGTGCCCGTCTACCGCCTCGGAGTCTCGCGCGCCGGCCGCCCGGTGACGCTGTCGCGCTACGTCGCCGCGCCGAACCTCGAGAAGATCATGTTCCGTCCGGAGGCGTTCGCCAAGTACGCCGACGCGGAGCTGACCGACCCGCGGCTGCGCGAGTTCGGGTCCGATCTCAACTTCCTCTTCTGGAACGAGTACCCGACGCGGGTGCAGGACGAGTTCCATTACCACCTCTGCATGCTCTCGCGGCTGCTCGACCGCGAGCTGGGCGTCGGGGGGCTCTACATCGGCAAGTACAACGCGAAGCTGCGGCCCGTCGAGGGCAAGCCCCGGATCGACCTGATCATCACCGACATCTCGGTCTACATAGACCGCATCGAGTACGGCGCGAACGGCCACGCCGACGCGGCCACGGCCCGCAAGGCAGGCGCCGCCGCCCGGTCGAACGGCCGGCCCCGGCGCGGCGCGAGGGTCCCCTTCCCCGGGCCCGACGACGCGGCGCCGCTCACGGTCGACCCGGCGAGGACGTACGTCGTCCGCTATCTCAACCCGACCGCGAACAAGCCCCTGCACCTCGGCCACCTGCGCAACGTCGTGCTCGGTGCGGCGGCCTCGGCCTCGCTCGAGGCGCTCGGTGCACGGGTCGTCCGCCACTGCGTGGTGGAGGACACCGGCCGCTACATGTCGGAGGCGATGATCGCGGTGCGTGACGCCGAGCGCGAGCACGACGTGGAGGCACTGGCCGCGACCTACTCCAAGCCGGATCACTTCATCGGCGCCTGCTACGCGGAGCATCGCCGGCGGCGGCGGGCGCAGGCCGCGGAGCCCAAGGCGACGCCGGAGTACCCGGCCCGCAACGACGCGGCCGACGACCTGAACCGCGCCCTCGCCGGCGGCGACGTGCACGCCGAGCGGCTGTGGCGGACGGTGCGGACGATGGCGCTCGACGGGCAGCAGGCGACGCTGCGCCGGCTCGGCATCGCGTTCGACTGCTGCGACTTCGAGTCCGCCGAGGACGCCGGGATCGACGACTTCATCGCCGACGGCCTCGAGCGGGGCCTCCTCCGCCGCAACGGCGCGGGCGAGGTGGTCTTCGTCACCGCCTCGGGCAGGGAGCTGCGGTTCGTGAACAGCGCGGGGATGGTCGAGGAGAGCGCGCGCCTGCTCAGCATGCTGCGCCGCCTCCTGGCCGGCTGGTCCAGCGACCGGGTCAACGTCATCGTGGCCGGCAGCGAGTGGAAGCGCTCGATGTCGGCCTATCCCGAGACCCTCGGCCGGCTCGGGGTCCGACAGGGGGACGGCACCTACGCCCAGGCCTTCTACGGCATGGTCATGCTCAACGGGAAGAAGATGGCGTCGAGCGCCGGCACCGGCGTCCTGATCGACGACCTCCTCGACGAGGTCGCCGGCAGCGCCCAGGCCGCCGACCTGGCCGCGCGCTCGGGCAACCGGCTCGGCCCGGACGAGCTGGCCGCGACGGTGGTGAAGTCGCTGCTCCTGTCGTTCGCCCGCACCGACATCATCGATTTCGACGCCGGACAGCTCTACGACCGCGCGCGGAACCCCGGCTGGAAGATCGCCGAGGCGTGGGCGGCGATTCCCCACGCCGACGTCGCCGAGCTCGGACCAGCGTCTCCAGGCGTTCGCGAGCTCCTCGCCGACGCGCTGGCACGCATCAGCTTCGAGCGCGTGGTCGAGCGTGCCGGCGACCTCGCCGCGGCGATCCTCGGCGGCTGCGGCGGTCCGAACGCCCTCGACGACTTCCGCACGGTCGTGCGTGCCCTCTCGCTCGCTCCGGCGAGCTCGAGCTTCGACTATCGCGACGCCCCGTCGTTGATGGCGATCGCGAGCGGCAACGGCCATCCGCTCGCGCTCGCGGGGTGAGCACGGCTCCGCCAGCTCCGCACGCGGTCGACCTGCTCGATGCCGCGGCGGCGGACGCGCCCGGCGCCGTCTTCCTGCGCGGCGCCCGCACGATGACCTTCGCGGAGGTCGCTCACGCGTCCCAGCGCGTGGCTGCGTGGCTCGACGCCCGCGGCGTGACGGCGGGCGATCGCCTGGTGATCGCCGCCGCGAACCACCCCGACGCGATCGTCACCGCGCTGGGCGCGGCTCGCCTCGGGGTGACCTTCGTGTTCGTCCACGACGCCATCCGGCCGGCGGGCTTCGCGCGGATCCTCGAGCAGGTGGAGCCCGCCTGCGTGCTCCTCGACGACGCGACCGCTCGCCTGCGACCGGCGGTCGGGGACGTGCCGGTGCTCGCCTGCGACACCGACCGGCTCGACGGCGCGACGCCGACCGCGTCCCTCGTCGCGCCCGCCGCGGCCGCCGGAGGCCTCGAGAACACGCGCGTGGACCCGCTGTGCCTCGTGTACACGTCGGGCTCGACCGGCGTCCCCCGCGGCGTCATGGTCAGCCACGCCAACGTCGCGTTCAGCGCCGCGGCGATCCAGGAGCGGCTCCGCTACCGGAGCGACGACACGATCGGGCTCTTCCTGCCGCTGTCGTTCGACTACGGGCTCTACCAGGTGTTCCTGGCGCTCGCCGCCCGCGCGACGCTGTACGTCGGGGCCCTGGAGGGGCTGGCGTTCCGGCTCCTGGGCGCGCTCGAGCGGGAGAAGATCACCGTCCTCCCCGGCATCCCGTCGCTCTTCTCGGCGCTCGTGGGGATGATCGCCCGGGGGGCGCGGCCCCCGGCGCGGCTGCGCGCGGTCACCAACACCGGCGAGCGCCTCGCGCCGGAGACGGTCGAGCGGCTGCGGGCCGAGCTGCCGGGCCTCGAGGTCTTCCTGATGTACGGCCTCACCGAGTGCAAGCGCGTGTCGATCCTCCTGCCCGAGGAGCTCGCGGCGCGGCCGGTATCCGTCGGCCGCGCGCTGCGCGGGACCACGGCGGAGGTGATGCTGCCCGACGGGAGCACCGCGCCGGACGGCGTGCCGGGCGAGCTCGTCGTCCAGGGCCCGCACCTGACGCTCGGCTACTGGCGCGCTCCGATGGAGACCGCGCGCCGCTTCAGGACGGCGCCGGACGGCACGCGGACGCTCTTCACCGGCGACACGTGCCGGCGCGACCGCGACGGCTTCCTCTACTTCGAGGGGCGCGGCGACGCGCAGGTCAAGCGCCACGGGTTCCGCATGTCGCTGCGCGAGATCGAGTCGGCCGCGCTCGGCGTCCCCGGCGTGGTCGCGGCCGCCGCGGTCGCGCTCTCGGAGGACGACCTGCACCTGTTCGTGACGCGGACGGGCTCCGGCCTCACGCCCGAGGCGCTGCTGCGGGTCCTGCGTGAGCAGCTCGAGCCGTACAAGGTGCCGGACCGGGTTCACGTGGTGCAGTCGCTGCCGACCACCCCGCACGGCAAGCTGGACCGCGCGCGGCTGAGCATGACCGCGGAGCACGTGGCGTGATCGGCCGCGACGACGCGCTGATGCTCGCGGAGCGCTTCGGCACCCCGCTGTACGCCTACGACCTCGACGACGTCGAGACCCGCTGTGCGGAGCTGCGCGGCGTGCTGCCCGCCGGCGCGCGCCTTCTCTACTCGCTCAAGGCGAACCCGCTGCCCGCCGTGGCCGCGGCTGCGCTGGGCGCCGGCGCGGGCGCCGAGGTGTCGTCCGAGGGCGAGCTCGCCAGCGCCCTCGAGGCCGGGTTCGAGCCGTCGAGCATCGTCGTGACGGGGCCGGCGAAGAGCGACGGTCTGCTGGAGCGCGCGGTCGACTGCGGTGTCGGGTGCTTCTCCGCCGAGTCGTGGCGTGACCTCGACCGCATCGCGGCGGCCGCGGCGGCCGCGGCGACCACGACGCGGGCGCTCCTGCGGTTGAACGGCGCGGGCCCTCCGACCGCTCGGCTCGCGATGACCGGCGTGCCGAGCCAGTTCGGGTTCGACGAGGACGACCTGGCGCTCGGGCTGGACCGCCTGGAGGCGCTCGCGAACGTCGACGTCGTGGGAATCCACACGTACTGCGGGACCCAGCTCCCGGACGCCGAGGCGCTCACCGCCGCCTTCCGTCACGGGATCGAGCTCGCCACCTCGCTCGCGGCGCGCATCCCGATCCGGGTGGTGAACCTCGGAGGCGGCTTCCCGTGGCCGTTCGCGACCGACGCGCCGCCCATCGACCTCGCGCCGCTGGCGGCCGCGATCGCGCGGCTCGACACGTCGAGTCCGGGCGGGGGCGAGCTGTGGTTCGAGTCCGGCCGCTACGTCTCGGCGTCGTGCGGCACCCTCGTGTCGCGCGTCGCCGACGTCAAGCGCTCGCGCGGGACCACGTACGTCGTCCTCGACGCGGGCATCTCGCACTTCGGCGGGATGGCGGGCCTCGGGCGGGTGCTCAGGTCGTCGGTGTCCGTGCTGCCGGCCGGGCCGGATCGCGGTGGCGCCACAATGGTCGCGGACGTCGTCGGGCCCGGGTGCACCCCGCTCGACTGCCTCGCGCGCGGGACGGAGCTGCCCGAGCTCGAGCCGGGCGACCTCGTACGCGTGCCGAACGTCGGCGCGTACGGCGCCACGGCGAGCCTCTCGTCCTTCCTGAGCCATCCCGCCGCGCTCGAGGTGTCGTTGCGCGGCGGCTGCGTCGTGGACGTCGCGCGCCTGCGCGGCGGCCACGAGCGCGCGGGCGCGACCGCGGTGGGCCATGACGGCGCCTGACTCGTCGCTGCGTCCCGTGTTCGAGCAGGTGCTCCGCCGCCACCTGCGGCTCGTGGCGGGCGACGAGCCGATCCCGTTCGACGCGGAGCTCGTCGCGATCGGCATCGACTCGATGGACTCGATCAACCTGCTCGTCGACATCGAGGAGACGTTCGGCATCTCCTTCCCCGGCGCGCTCCTGACGGTGGACACGTTCCGCACGCCCGCCACTCTCGAGAGCGCCGTGGCGGGCCTGCTCGCGGGATCCCGATGACGCTCGCCGCGCCACTCGAACGCGACGCGGTCGCGACGGCCGCGGCGGTCGCCGGCCGGTTCGCGGCGGCGGTCGACGGCGAGAACCGCTTCCCCGCGGAGGCCGTCGACGAGCTGCGCCGTCAGGGCCTGCTCGGATTGCTCGTGCCCGCGAGCGCGGGCGGCATGGGCGGCCGGCTGGCGGATGCGTGCGAGATCGCGTCGGCCCTCGGCGCCGAATGTCTCTCGACCGGGCTCATCTGGGCCATGCACTCCCAGCAGGTGGCGATCATGGCCGACCACGCGGCCGATCAGTGGGGCGAGGTCCTCGCGGACGTCGCCGGCGGGGCGCTGGTCGCCTCCGCGACCACCGAGCCGGGCAAGAGCGGGACGCTGCGGTTCGCGCACGCGCCGCTGCACCTCGACGGCGACGAGGTGCACGTCGACCGGCCGTCGCCGGTCGTCAGCTACGGCGCCGAGGCCGACTACCACCTCGTCACGATGCGCGGCGGCCCGTCCAGCGCGGAGACCGACGTGCGCTACCTGCTGCTCTCGCGCGAGGACGGGTGCGTCACGGGCGACTGGAGCGCGATGGGCATGCGCGGCACTCGCAGCGTGCCGATGCGCTTCGAGGCGAGCGTTCCGCTCGACCGCGTCCTCGCGAAGGACTTCCGCCACGTGGCCGCGACGACGGCCATTCCCGCGGCGCATCTGGGCTGGACCTCGGCCTGGTACGGAGCGGCGCGCGGCGCGCTCGAAGGCTTCGTCGCGCTCCTGCGCGAGGGCGGAGCGCGCGATCACCGCCGCATGGCGTCGGATCTGTTCACGACTCGCCTGGGCGACATCCGCCTCCGGCTCGACCTGCTCGACTCGATGCTGAGCAGGCTGGTCGACCGCTACGAGGCGATGCGCGCGGCGAACGCCCCCGCGGAGGCGTACGAGCAGCCCGACTGGACCATCGCGCTGAACGGCCTGAAGGTCGCCGGCTCGCGCATCTCGCACGAGACGGTCGACTCGCTGATCACCGTCGCGGGCCTCGCCCGTGGCTACCTGCGCGGCGATGCGCTCGCCCTCGAGCGGCGCTTCCGCGACCTGCGCTCGGCGTCGCTGATGGTGAACAACGACGAGCTCCTGCAACTGAACGCGAGAAGGATGCTTCTCGACGCGCCCACTTCGACCTGAGAGGACCACCATGCTCGACGCCCAGCCCGACGCACGACTGCTCGACCTGTACGACTTCTTCCAGAACGCGCCGATCGGCGTGCACGTCCTCGCGAGCGACGGGACGATCCTGTTCGCCAACCGGGCCGACCGTGAGATCGCGGGCCACACCGGCGAGGACGACGAGTACGTCGGGAAGAACATCGCGCAGCTCCACGAGGACCCCGCGGCGATCGAGGAGATGATGGCCCAGTGGATGGACGGGCGTCCGCTCGTGAACGCCCGCGCGCGCCTCCGCCGCCCCGACGGCTCGGCGGTGGCGGTCGTCGTGAACTCGAACTGCCGCATGGCCGACGGGGCGCCGGCCGCGATCCGATGCTGCACGTTCCCCGAGGGCACGGCCGCGCGGCACGAGGGCCAGCCGCCCGCGGCCGCCCGGGAGGCGCTGGAGGCGATGTCGGAGGGCGAGCGCGACGAGCTGCTGGACCTGCTCGAGGACCTCTTCGAGAACGCGCCGGTCGGCCTGCACATCGTCGGCCCCGACGGGCTGGTGCGCCGGGCCAACCGGATCGAGCTCGAGAACCTCGGCTACACCGACGACCCCAGCGCCTACGTCGGGCATCACATCGAGGAGTTCCACGCCGAGAAGCCGGTCATCGACGAGATGCTCGAGCGCCTCATCACGGGGCGACCGCTGGTGCGCTACCCGGCGACGATCCTGCACCGCAGCGGCGAGGCGAAGCCGGTGGTCATCTACTCGACCCCCCGCTTCGAGGACGGCGAGTTCGTGAACACGCGCTGCTTCACGTTCCCGCGCTTCGCGGGCGACGCGCCGCAGCCGCGCACGTTCGCCTGGCCGCGCAACGACGACACCGCCGGCGACGCGGCGGACGACGCCAACCCGATGACGGGCGCACTCAAGCGCATGGCCGGGCGCAGGGCCGCGGAGGAGGCGCTCGGCTTCCTCGCCGAGACGAGCAAGGCACTGGCGGCGACGCCGGACCACGCCGCCGCCGTCTCCGAGCTGTGCGAGCTCGCGATCCCGTTCCTCGCCGACTGGTGCGCCGTGGAGGTCGGATCCGGCGACGACGTACAGGTGCTCGCGGCGGCGCGTGGCGAGGGCATAACCGGGTCGGACGAGCTCGTCAGGGCAACGGCCGTCGGCGACGTCGTCCGCGACGGGGTCGCGGGCGCGCTGCGCGTGCCGTTCGCCACGCACGACGAGACCGAGGGTGCGCTGCTCCTCGTGCGCGCCGGGGGCCGGCCCGATTTCGGTCCGGCCGACACGGCCCTCGCCGAGGAGGTGGCGCGCCGTGTCGCGATGGCGGTCGAGGCCGGGCGGCTGCGGGAGCGCGCATCGGTCCTGGCCTGACGGCGGCATGACGACGTTCCTACTCGTGCACGGCGCCGGTCACGGGGCCTGGTGCTGGGAGTACGTCGTCGAGGAGCTAGAGGCGGCGGGGCACGCCGCGATCGCCGTCGACCTCCCGTGCGAGGACCCGGCGGCCGGCTGCACGGCGTATGCCGCCGTCTGCCTCGACGCGCTGCGGGGGGTCGGCGGCGACGTGGTGGTCGTGGGCCACTCGCTCGCCGGGCTCACGATCCCTCTGGTGGCCGCCGCACCCGAGGTGCGCCGGCTCGTCTACCTGTGCGCGCTCCTCCCGCTTCCGGGCGTCAGCGGCCGCGCCCAGCTCGAGTCGGACCCGGCCATCCGGCCGGCCGGCCATGCGCGCGACCTGCCGTTCCAGCGCATGTACCACGACTGCACGCGCGAAGCGGCCCGCTGGGCGCTGCGGCGTATGCGCCCGCAGGCGGACGCTCCGTACGACGAGCCATGCCCGCTCACGGGCCCGCCGGCCGTGCCGAGCGCCTACGTCGCCTGCGACGAGGACCGGTTCGTGAGCCCCGAGTGGGCGCGACGCGCCGCCCCGGAACGGCTCGGGGTGGAGCCGCTGCGCCTGCCCGGCGGGCACGCGCCGTTCCTGTCCCGGCCGAGGGAGCTGGCCCGGCTCCTGACGGAGATCGGGGCGAGCGATCGGGGAGTGGAGCTCTTGACCTGCGGCGAACCGAGCGGGAGGCACGATGGGGACTAGCGCGACAGACGGATCGGGAAGGCTCGACTACGCGATCGCGGGTGCCGGCGTCTCCGGCCTGTACACGGCGTGGCGCCTGTCCCGGCACGCCCAGGAGCGGGGCGCGCCGGCCCCCTCGATCGCCGTCTACGAGTCGGGCGACCGGATCGGCGGCCGTCTCCTGACCTGGCTTCCCATGGGGAAGAGCGCGGGCCTGCGCGCGGAGCTCGGCGGCATGCGCTTCCTGGACAACCAGCTCCTGGTCAAGGGCGTGCTCGACGCGCTCGGCTTCACCGCCGCGGACATCGTCCCGTTCCCGGTCCAGGGCGAGAACCTCCGCCTGCTCCTGCGTGGGGTCAGCGCGCCCCTCGCCGGGCCGCACCCAACCGCGCGCTACCTCCTGCCCGAGTCCGAGCAGGGCCAGACCGCCGATCAGCTCATCGCCGGCATCATCGACGAGGTGCTGGCGACGCCCGAGAACAAGGCGGCGATCGACGCCCATCTCGGCGGTCAGGCGCCGACGAGCCGTCAGCAGTGGGACGTCCTCAAGCCCTACCTGACGTGGCGCGGCACCCCGCTCTGGGACGTGGGGTTCTGGAACCTCGTCAGCGACGTCCGCTCGGCGGAGACCTACGAGTACATCTTCGACGCCCTCGGCTACTACACGCTCGCCTCGAACCGCAACGCCGCCGAGGCCATGCAGTCGCTGAACCTCCACTTCGTGGCCGTCGCCTACCACGCGCTGCGGCAGGGTTACGAGGCCCTGCCGGCCACCCTCGCCGAGCAGGCCACCGCCGCCGGTGCCGAGGTCCACTGCAACACGCGCCTGGTCGGGTTCGAGCCCGCGGCCGACGGCTCGTCCGCGCTGACGCTCGAGGGCCCCGACGGCCGCTTCGGGATCGAGGCCGAGCACCTCGTGCTGGCGATGCAGCGGCGCGGGCTCGAGCTGCTGGCGCCCAGCGCCGGGTTCGATCTCCAGGGCGATGCGCGTCTCAGGGGCCTGATCGAGTCGGTGATGCCGATGCTGGCGTTCAAGCTCTTCATGTTCTACGAGGAGCGGTGGTGGGAGCGCTACGGCATCACGGTCGGCCAGTCGATCTGCGACCTGCCGATCCGGCAGGTCTACTACATCCCGCCGGACCCTCCCGCGGCGGGGCAGCCCGCTCCGGCGTTCGGCCTGCTGATGGCGTCCTACGACGACGCGCGCAGCGTGGACTACTGGCAGGGGCTCATACCGCGCGCGGAGGTGCTCGGGCAGGGCCGCGCCGAGCTGGTGGAGGCGCTCGCGGGGATGGCGGAGCGCGCCGGGGTGGCGACGAACGACCTCGTGGACCCGCCCCCGCACCTGCACAAGGCGACCGACGAGATGCTCCGCCACGCGAAGCAGCAGCTCGCGCTCCTGCACGCGATCCCGGAGGACGAGATCCCCGAGCCGGTGGTCGGCGCCTTCGCGGACTGGGGGCTCGACCCCTTCGGCGGCGGATGGACATCCTGGGCGCCGCAGGTGAACGTGAAGGAGGCCATGACCGCGATCAAGACGCCGCTCGGGCCGGAGCGGCGCGTCTACGTGGTGGGCGACGGCTATTCGGGGGTGCCGGGCTGGGTCGAGGGCGCTCTCTCGGCCACGGAGGTGGTGCTGGAGGAGCACCTCGGCCTGGAGCGGCCGCCCTGGTTGCCCGCGGACTACTACCTCGGCTGGTAGCGCCTACGCGGGCCACCAGCCGGGCTGACTCACCGGCAGCTCGACGTCCGGGAGCCGGGCGAGCGGGTGGTCGCCGCCCGCCGCGAACAGCGTCACCGAGAACAGGACGGCCGCGTCCTCGTCCGAGGGACCGAGCTCGCGGTGCCAGGTCGCGAGCGCTTCCTCGATCCCCGTCGCGAGCTGCTGGGGCGTCTCTACACCGGGCGGCGGGCTCGCCGCCGTCGTCACCTCGCCTCGACCCCGGAAGACCGGCAGCTCCGTGCGCGGCTGCTCCTCGCCCGGCCCGGTCGCGAACGAGTACCTCACGTCCACGCCGAACCCGACCTGCGCGTCCGGCGCGGACGGTTGCAGGACCTGCGTGACGAGCTGGCTCACGCCGTCTGTGAGGGAGGTCGACTGGATCGTCAACCCGCCGGGGACCTCGAGCCGCGGGACCGCCGGACCCTCGAAGCTCGTGGCCGGACCGCGGTAGACGAGGCTCGGGTCGGTGGTGCGCTGCGAGTCGCTCCACCCGGCCAGCGACTCGTTCCGCACGATCCAGGCCGCCGCGGAGATGCGCTGGTTCGTGACGACGGACAGGTCCGGCCACACGAGCCTCGGCTTGGCCACGTTCGCGGTCGCCCCGAGGGTGTAGGCGCGTGCGCCACCCGGTGCCGGCGTCCCGCCGGCCCCCTCGATCGCCGGCCAGCTCGCGTCCGGCGCCGTCCCCGTCCCGTTCCACCGCAGCAGCAGCTCGTTCGGTCTCCTCCGATCGGGGACCCGCAGGACGAAGTCCCACGTGAACGGCGCGGGGGACCCCGCGGGGGCGGGTCCGGTGACGGGGTCGGAGGACTCGCCCTGGCTCTCCCCCCGCCACGCCGCCGCGACGTCCCGCGCGAGCGCGACGATGTCGCGCAGCCACTGCTTCGCGCTCGCCGCCCCGGCCTCGATCGCCGCCACCGCCGTCTCGCCGTACCGCTCCTGGAAGTCGTTGAAGCGCGCGAGCGGCGCGAGCAGCGGCGCGTCCGGCGCGGGCCCGGGCTCGCTGCGATCGAGGGCCGCCCCGTTGAAGAGCAGGGAGAGGTGCACGTCGTCCTGCGCGGCGGAGGGGCTCGCCAGCGTCAGCGTGTAGCTCGCCTCGACCGAGCGCGTCAGGCTCGCCGGCGGATCGTGCGCCGCGGCGATCGACTGCTCGACCAGCCGCGGCGGGGACGGGTATCCGCGCAGCGGAACGGGGATGTCGAGCTCGCCCATCGGCACCGCGAGCGCCGCGTCGGACACGAGGAACCCGAGCCGCGAGGACGATCGCGCCTGCTTGCCGTGATCGACGCCGCTCAGGTGGAGGTCCGGCGCGAGGCGGAGGCGTCCGGTCTCGGCCGGGTCGCCGGGAGCGACGAGGAAGGTGAGCTCCCAGGTCCCGTCCGCGATCGGCAGCGTCGCCGCCCGGCTTCCCGTCGCTGATGGCGTCCCGACCAGCTCCGCCGGGTGGGCCCGGTTGTCGGCCCCGGAGGGCGTCGTCACCGTGGCCGGCAGCTGAGCGATGGCGGCGACGGCGAGATCCGTCTCGAGCGAGGCGAGGAGGCCGTCGCGAAGGTGCGCCCGGGCCGCCTCGAGCTCGCCGGCGCCGAGGCTCCCGTCCTCGAACACCGGCGCGACGGACGACGCGATCGCGTCGGCCAGGTCCGCCCTGGCTTCGATCAGCGCCGCGTACGAGTCGCCGTCGAGCTCCGCGATCGCGGCGGCCAACTCGGGTGCGAGCAGGCGCTCGAACGACTTCAGGAACGCGCTGCCCCACACGTCGAGGTCGATTCCCGTGAAGCTGGCCCGCGCCGGCTGGGCGACCGGGGTCCCGTCGTCCTGGTACGCGTGTATCTCGGCATCGCCCGCGACGAGCCGCGTGGAGAGCGGCCTGCGAGCGAAGTAGGCCGGCGCACCCGCCTCCTCCCCGCGGGCGTTCGCGAAGCTGACGGAGACCCCCTGGCCCGTGCCCCACTTGAGGGCCCAGACGTAGCCCGGAACCGGCGAGTCGCTCGCGAGCAGCTTGAGCGACCCGCCGAACGCGGTCTCGAAGCCGAGCGCCCAGTCGCGCGACGCGGAGGGCCACGGCGACGCGCTCGACGTCACGGACAGGTAGTCGCTCGGATAGATCGCCTCCGACGCCTCGCGCCTCGTCTCGATCGCCACCCAGACCGGGAACAGGTGCTCGGGGATCTGCGCGACGTGCGAGACGGGGACGGCCGCGGTCAGGACGACCGGCGCGGGCGGCGGGGAGTTCGGGGCCGCCGGGTCGAGGCTCGCGACGATCGCGCCGACGAGCTCCACGAGCGCGGCGGCGAGGTCATCGCCGCCGGTCGTGGCCGGCGAGACGGGTCCCGCGGCGGGCGCCGTCGTGACCGAGAGGGTCGTGCGCGGATCGGTGAGCTGGCCCTGGACGAGCTCGTAGTACGCGAGAGCCGCGGGCGCCTGGCGAGCCTGCGCCGGATCGAAGGCGACCTCGAGCCGAAGGGTCGCGCTGCCGCTCGAGCCCGCGAGGAACGCGTACCCGGCGACCGTGCCCGGCCACTCGTGGACCGGCACAAGCGGATCGTGGTTGTAGGCGTCCATGTAGTTCGGCGAACTCGGACGCCGAGCGTACCGGCCCATCGACTTGACTCGCCCGTCCGGGGGGAAGAGGATCGCGAAAGGGAGCCGCCTGATGATCATCGCCCGCCCGAACGCCTGGGTCTCCGTCGAGGACGACCCCGCCCCACAGCTCACGTACGCCCCGAGCGTCGACCCCGCGCCGCTGACCGTCAGCGTCCCGGGACGCGACCCGACGCTCGGCGCGCTCGTCGTGGTGATGACCAACGGGACGCCCGCCGACATCGCCGTCTCGTCGGTGACGCTGACGATCGTGGTCGGCCAGCCGGGCGTGGAGGGGCCGCCGCTGACCCCGACCACCGAGGAGGTCAAGACGATCGTGTCCGACACGACCACGTGGTCGTTCACCGCCCCGTCTAGCCCGGTCACGAGCGGCACCGCCGACTACGTGCTGACCCCGGCGTCGGGCGACACCGCGACGCTGGCGGCGGGAGCGTCGGTCTACGTGGAGATCTACGACTTCCAGACCGTGGAGGCGGCGAGCACGTCGACGGTCACCGTCGCGGAGGTGGTCGACGGCGGCGAGTCCGCCTTCGCGGACATCGCCGTCAGCACGTTCCCGGACGGGTTCTTCTTCGACGGCCTCGCCGTGAACGTGCGGAGCGGCAACGCGCTCGTGCCGGTCGCGCAGGTGGTGAGCGGGACCGGCGTGACGCTGACCTGGAACTCGTCGGTCGCCGACACGAAGAACCAGACCGTCTACTGGTCGAGCCCGACCAGCGGTCAGCAGCAGGCCACTCCCGCCAAGCTCGGCGAGTGGAGCACGCCGCAGGACCAGCCGCTGACGAGCGACACCGTGTTCGTGGTGGTCGTGGCCGCGCAGGACGTGGGTGGCGAGGAGATGACCGCGTCGCTCGCGACCGCGGTCTCGGTCCAGGACCCCGCGCTCGTGGCGAGCACGGTGAAGACCGGGGGGCTGACCGTGACCGGCGACGAGACGGTCGCGGGCACGCTGACGGCGAACGGCGCGCTGGCGGCGAACGGCGGCCTGACCGCCGTCGCCGCGGCGGTGAGCGGGTCACTCGACGCGCGGCAGGCGAAGGTGTCGCTGCTGAGCGGGGTCGTCGCCGTCCCGGTGAACGGGACGTACCTCGCGAACACCGACGGCCTGGTCGTCGGCTCGGCCTCGTATCAGTACGGGCAGATGTACGGGCCCGCCGGGTACCTGCGGGGGTCCAGCGGTCAGACGTGGGCGATGGCGTGGGCCAACAGCGGGACGTCTCAATCCTCCTCGTTCGTCCTCCCGGTCGCCGCCGGCCAGCAGTACACGCTCGCCACGACCGTCGCCGACCCCGGCGATCCCAGCAACATCCTGATCTTCGACGCCTGGTGGACCCCCCTCGGCACCGCGCCGCCGGGCACGCCGGCGTTCGAGCGCGTCGGCGACGCGCCGCCCGTCGACGCCGAGATCGCGGAAGCCATGGCCGGGGCCGCCGCCAGGCACGAGCGGGCGCCCCTGGAGTTCGCGGACCTGCTCGAGGAGATCGTCGGCAAGCCGATCGACGAGGACATGAGGCGGAGGCTCGCGGCGGCGTTGCGGGGCGTCTGAGCGGGGCGCGAGCCCGCGGCCCGCGCCGTCTCAGTCGCGGAGCGGCGGCGGACCGTCGCGGAACTGGTCGGCCTCGCCGTAGGCGAAGCCGGGGGGCGGCTCCTCGCCGAAGCCCGCCGCGATCATCCGCGGCAGGTTCGAGCGCCAGAAGCGGCCCTCGAGGTCGACGTTGGCCTGGTCGCCGTCGAGGTGGCGCTTGGGGCAGCCGCCCCAGCAGACCGGCAGGAACGAGCAGCGCGAGCAGGTCGGCAGCGCCGTCGGGTCCCACGACTCCCACCAGCCGGCGTCCCCGAACGACTCGGCGCCGGCCGGCTGGCCGCTGAAGCGGCCGACCGCGCGCTCGGTCTCGCCGACCTGGAGGCCGCAGCGATACTCGAGGCCGTCGGCCCCGACGACGGCCGAGTCGGGCGCGAGCGCTCCGCAGACCGAGGTCTTCGGATACGGGAAGCCGCCGACTACGTCCTGATCGTCCTGGGCGGCCAGCGGCAGCTTGTGCCGGGCCAGCTCCTGGAGGGCGTCGTACTCGTCCTCGTCGAGCTCGCGCCGGCGCATGAACTCGGAGCGGCCGGAGTATGCGGTCAGCTTCGCCACCGACACGACGCAGCGGTGCGGCGCATCGAACCAGCCCCGCGCGGCGGCGAAGTCGAGGAACGCGTCGAGGTCCCCCGCGTTCCCGGGGTCGGCGTTGTAGCGGACGTCGACGCGGGTGTGCTCGAGCAGCCGGCCCACGAGCTCGGCGCCGAGCTCGAACGGCGAGCGCTCGCCCGCCGCGGGGTGTGCGCGCCGGTAGTGGCGGCGCTTGTCGTGGTTCGCGCGCATGCCGTCGAACGAGATCTGCACCTCGTGCAGGCGGTGGCGGGCGACGAACGCGCCGACGTCGTCGGGCCAGCGCGTCCCGTTCGAGATGATCGACGCGAGGTAGCCGACGCCGAGCTCGGCGCACAGCTCCTGGAGCGCGGCCGACGCGGCCTCGAGGAACTCGACGTTCAGCAGCGGCTCGCCGCCATACCAGTCGACGTGGAGGCTGCGCTTCCCGCTGCGCCCGAGGCGCTCGCGGGCGATCGCCACGAGGTCGTCGGCGTCGCCGACCCGCAGCGAGTCGGACGAGCGCGTCTCGAAGCAGTAGTAACAGCCCAGGTTGCAGTCCATCGTCGTGGTCACGAGCAGCGAGATGGGAGTCTCGCCGCGGGCGGCCCAGTAGCGCTCGCGGATCACGCCGACCTCGTCGAAGCCCGGGTCGACTAGGAACCCGCCGCGCCGGAGCTGCGCCGTGAGGTCGGCTCCGAGCGCCTCGGGGTCGATCGCGGTCGGTGGGCCGCTCAGGAGCGTCGACAGCTCGTCCGCGTCGGGCCCGTCCAGCCGCATGACGCCGCCGCTGGACGTGTTGAACAGCGCGTACCCGTCGGCGAGCGGGAGGCGGAAGGTGTACCGGGAGGTCGCCGGCACGGCCCGGCAGCTACTCGAGCTGACCCTCGTCCGGCATCTCGACGATGGCGACGCAGGTGCTGCGGCTGCCGCAGAGCCGCGGCGGCTTCATGGGCCGCGGCCTCAACATGTCGCCGCCCTCGACCTGGCGCAGGTCGGGGCCCACGATCGAGACGGCGCTGACCTCGAAGCGCCGGCCGCGCGCGCTCTCGACGTCGGGTTCGCTCTCCTCCGACGCGATCAGATAGACCTTGCCCTTGGGCGCCTTCTCGTCGGCCACGTGCGCATCATCCTCCAGACGTGCGCGTCAGTCAAGCGCCGTCGAGCGCTCCGCGGAGTTCCGTGGACGGCGGGTCAGGCCAGGCCGGCGTCGACGATCACGTCGGTCGCGAACGTCTCCATAAGCGTCGCGTCGTTGCCGAAGACGGCCTGCCTCGCCGCCTTCCAACTCGCGATCTTCGCGGCGCCGTACATGTACTCGAGCTTGTCCGGGTCGATCCCGGAGTTCTTCGACCAGTGCATCGTGTAGCGGATCCCGGCCTCGCGGAACGCCGCGTCCAGCCGGCGCTCGAACTCCGGGAACCGGTCGTCGTGGATCATCCCGAACTCGAAGACCGCCGTGATCGGCTCGTGCTGGGTGAAGCCCAGCGTCGCCCGCGAGGCGCGGCAGAGCCTGACCTGGTTGATCGAGGGCAGCCGCATCTCCCGGGCCACATCCGAGGAGATGTCGATCGTCGCCGGCGCGTCCCGCACCGAGACGGCGTAGGCGCTCTCGATGTAGCCCTCGAGGTAGTAGATCGACGAGGTGTAGATCTGGCCGGGGCTGCCGCGGACGCCGTCCAGCAGGGCGACATCGCGGTACTTCTTGAACTGGAAGCTCGTGATGATGCGGGGCGGCACCAGGAAGCGGAACAGGCCCACCAGGCGCAGGACGTTGATGCCGGGGGCGTATCCGTTCTTGTCGCGGACTATCCAGCGCGGCTTCGGCGTCGGCACGTCGGGGTCGTACGGCACCTTCGGCGCGCTCGTCTCCATGGCCATCTGCTTGCGGCTGTGGGGATCGAAGATGAACTCGTAGTGGTAGAGCTCCTCCGGGTCCTCCGGAGGCGCGTCGGCGAACCCGCTGAGCTTCGCCTTCAGGTCGTCGTGGTGGATGTCGGCGATCGGCGTGAAGTCGAGCTGATAGATCGGCACGGTCTCCACCGCCATCGCGGCGATGATCCCGAACGTGCCGAAGCTGACCACGGCCGCGTCGAAGATGTCGTCGTCGCGGATCAGCTCGGCGCCGATCCTCGCGGCGAACTCCTCGTTCAGCACCGGCCTGGACTTCCTCTCGATCCACAGCGTCCGGCCGCTGCCCGTGGCGATGTGCAGGCCGGCGACGAAGTCGGGCATCGCCCCGAAGGTGATCTGCGCGCCGTGGGTGTTCCCGGAGACCGAGCCGGCGACGGTCTGGCCGTTGCCGATCCCGGCGGCCTTGATGGCTCGCCGGTCCACGTCCTCCCGCGGAACCTGCTCGAGGTAGGCGTTGAGCTCGGCGATCTGCATGCCGGCTTGGGCGAGGACGACGTTGCCGCGCTCCGCGGGCGGATAGGCGTCGTCGAAGTACCGCTCGCCGATGTCGTAGCAGCCGTTCAGCAGCTTGGTGTTCACAAGCCAGCCGTCGGTGATGTTGATCTTCGAGAGCGCCCAGCCCGCGCCGATCGGGAGGATGCGCTTGCCGGCGTCGCGGGCCTCGCGGATCAGCCCGTCAAGGGACTCGCCGGCGAACCGGAACATGTCGAACCCGGCGAGGAGGGTGCCGTCGGGACCGACGTTGTCGACGTCGAAGATCTCGGCGACCGTCGTCCTGTGCGTGACGTGGACGCCGTTCCACTCTTGCTTGCCGCGATCGTCGCGGTGGACCATCGGTCGCGCCTCAGTCCAGGGTTCCGGACTGCGACGTCGGGCGGCAGCAGCGCCAGCTGACCCGCACCGGCGCCACGAAGCCGAGCGTCAGGAGGGTGATGAGCATCTGCGGGAAGCTTCGCCCGATCCTGATCTCCTCGATGCCGAACCGCTGGCCGTTGGCGAGGCGGCAGTTGTTGATGGGCAGGTCCTGGCGCCAAAGGCCCCAGGCGAAGCTCTTGAGCGTCTTCGACTTCCACTCCGTGCCGGGCATGTTCTGCGGCTGCGAATCGCCGATCCCCCCGTCCTGGTAGATCAGGTAGGTCGCCGCGGCGGTAAAGCGGGTTTGGCCGATGGGCCGTTCCATGTCCTCTCACTCCCCTCTCAATCGACCAGGTCGAACCTCGTCCCCTCGACCCATGGCCCCGGATCGGCGAGAAACGGCGTATCGCCGAGGCGCTCCATGTCCTCGAGGAAAGGCTTCAGGGCACGCCCGGCCGCCCGCGTCGATCCGGCCGCCAGGAACCCGGCGGCTTCCAGGTCGAGCGCACGACTGAAGCGGCGATCCGTCCCGAAGTAGACACATCGCTTGAGTGCGGCGACCGCGACGGGCGAGCGGCGCGCGAGGCGAGCAGCGGTCGCCTGGGTCTCGGCGACGAGCCGCTCCTCGGGTAGGAGCCGATGAACCAGCCCGAGCTCGAGCGCCTCGCTCGCCGTCAGCGGAGCGCCTTCGAGGATGTGCTCGAGTGCGCGCGCCGTGCCGAGCATGCGCAGCAGCCGCTGACTGCCGCCACCTCCCGGGATCACACCGACGAGCATCTCGATCTGGTACATGCGCAGGTGCGCGGCGTCGGCGGCGTAGCGCACGTCGCAGGCGAGCACGATCTCCTGGCCGCCGCCCAGCGCCGGGCCGTTGATCGCCGCGAGGTAGACCGTCCCGGAGCGGTTCATGCGCAGGATCGTCCGCTTCCAGCGATGGCCCCAGACGATCCCCTTGCCGGGAGCGCCGCCGAACCGCTCGAGCGCGCGCGCCAGCCCCGGGAGCCGCAGCGCGGCGTTGAGCGCCAGCACGAGGAGCTCCGCCGCCCGCATCGGCAGCTGTGGGTGGGGGAGGTCCTGCATCCCGCCGAGCTCGCGCGGGTCCGCGTGGGTGAGAAAGCGGTCCTCGACGCCGCCGGTGAGCACGACGGCGCCCACGGTCGGATCCCGGTCGACGCCGCGCGTGAGCCGGTCGAGGTCACGGATGAACTCCGTCGTCGCGAAGTTGAGCGGCGGGCTCGAGTAGCGCGCCGTGAGGACACGGCCGTCCTGCTCGAGCTGGAGCGTCTGGAGCGAGAGATCGCGGGCCGCCGTCATGCGATCGGCTCGAGCCGGGCGGGGGCGGCGCTCAGGGCTCCCTCCGGGTGGGTGAGATCGACCAACGGCATGGCGTAGCGTCGTTCGACTCTTTAGATTATTCCTTTGAGCAAAAGCGCGTCATCGGGTGGGGCGGGGGATGACGAAGACGGCAGCGGCGTGAACGGGAAGGGGCTTAGGGGCGCGGTCGTCCTCGAGACGCTCGGCGCGGCCGCCGGCATCTCGGCGTTCGTCGCGTTCGTCGGCGGCGCGCTCATGTGGCTGCGCCTCGACGAGCTGGGCCTGCCGGCCGACCGGATGGTGGCGGAGCTCCCAGCGGAGCTGCTGCTGACGCTCGGCGCCAACACGCTGATCGTGCCGGCGATCGTCGGCCTCGTCGCGACGATCGTGCTCTACGCGCTGCCGAAGTGGACGAAGGGGCTGATCGCGTGGGGCGCGTTCGTCGCCGCGGGCGCGGCGACCTTCGCGATCTGGGACGCCATCGCGGACGTGCCGGTCGGGTGGAGGCTCCTGGCTCCCGGCCTGGCGGCCGTCGCGGTCGGGCTCGCCGCGCGGGCGCTCGTCCGCAGGTACTGCGACAAGATCCTCAGCGACGACCGCCCGCTGCGACGCGTCTGGCTCACGGCGTTCGTGATGGGCGCG
>JALZEZ010000076.1 GCA_030861775.1 Actinomycetota bacterium | reverse complement strand
GGCGGCTAGCCCTCGGTCGCCGCGGCGTAGCGGTCCGGCCGGCGCGGCTGCACCACGTCCCAGACCAGACCCAGCTTCTCGAGCAGGCTGATGACGCCGGCCGAGATGTCGATCTGCCAGCGGCCGAGGCCGTGGCGCGCGGAGGTCGGGAAGGCGTGGTGGTTGTTGTGCCACGACTCGCCGAACGAGAGCGGCGCGAGCCAGGCGAGGTTGCGCGAGTGGTCGCCGGTGTCGTACGCGCGCCGCCCGAAGAAGTGACAGAGCGAGTTGATCGAGTAGGTCACGTGGTGCAAGAAGAACATGCGCACCAGCCCGCCCCACAGGAGCCCGGTCAGCGCGGAGTGGAGGCTGCCGCCGATCGCCCAGCCGAGCCCGAACGGGACGGCCAGGCCAGCCAGCACCCACACCACGAAGGTGCGATCGACGAAGCGGATCAGCGGGTCCTTCAGCAGGTCGGGCGCATAGCGCGTCTTGAGCCCGCGGGCGGAGTGGTCGTAGAGCCAGCCGAGGTGCGCGTGGGCGAGGCCGCGCAGGGCGCTGCGCACGCGCCCGTCGGGGGCTACGTGCGGGCTGTGCGGGTCGCCCTCCTCGTCGGAGAAGGCGTGGTGCTTGCGGTGGTCGGCGACCCACGAGATCACGGGGCCCTCCACGGCCGCGGAGCCGAGGATGGCGAGCGCGGCGCGCACCGGCGTCTTCGCCTTGAAGGCGCGGTGCGTGAGGTGGCGGTGGAAGCCGACCGTGATCCCGAGCCCGGTCAGCGCGTAGACGATCGCGAACACGATCAGGTCGCTGACGTGCAGCGCCTGCTCCCAGAGCTGCCAGCCCGCGACGACCAGCGCGACCATCGGGAGGGCCGTGATGATCGTCAGGATCACACGGTCGCGCGTGGGGTGCGCGACAGGCTGGACGTCGCCCGGCGTCACCATCGCTTGCGCTTCGGCGGGCGGGGCTTCGGCGGGAAGCGCTTGCGCTCGTCGTCGGTCATCTTCCGGATAACCAAGCCGCCGTCGTCCACCTGCTCCTTGATCTCGTCGAGCTTCTTGCGTCGCGCCTCCTCCTGGCGCTCGGCTGGGGTCTTCACGCTGCGGCCCTCCGTTCGAACTCGCGTCCCAGACGCAGGTCGGCCGCTATCCGGCCGACGTCGTCCACTTGATCCTCGGCCACGAAGGTTATGCCGATGCCGCTGCGACCGGCGCGCGCGGTGCGCCCGATCCTGTGCACGTACGTGTCACGGTCGGGCGGGGCATCGAAGTTGATCACGTGGGTCACGTCGTCCACGTCGATCCCGCGAGCGGCGACGTCGGTGGCCACCAGCGTCGTCGCGCTGCCGGAGTGGAAGTTCCGGAGCGCGCGCTCGCGCTGGCCCTGCGTCTTGTCGCCGTGCATCGCGACCGCGCCGAGGCCGCGGCCCTTCAGCCGCTTGACCAGCCGGTCGGCGCCGCGCTTGGTTCGTACGAAGACCAGGGTGCGGCCGCGGTCCTCGCCGAGCTGGTCGATCAGCACCTCGACCCGGCGCTCGCGGTGGACGCCGACGAAGCGGTGGTCCACGCGGCCGCGGTCGCGCCGCGGCGGCTCGTGCTCGTGCCGCACCGCGTCGCGCGTGTACTCGCGTGCGAGCCGGCCGGTGGCCCCGCCGAGCGTGGCCGAGAAGAAGAGCGTCTGGCGCCGCGCGGGGGTCTGGGCGACGATCCGTGCCACGGCCGGGCGGAAGCCCATGTCGAGCATCCGGTCCGCCTCGTCGAGGACGAGGATGCGGACGCGGTCGAGCCTGATGTCGCCGCGGGCTATGAGGTCCTCGAGCCGCCCGGGTGTGGCGACCACGACCTGCGCCCTGCGGACGGCCGCGATCTGCGCCTTGAAGCCGGTGCCGCCGTACACCGCGGCGACCCGCAGGCCACGCGCGGCCGCGAGCGGCTGCGTCTCGGCGACGATCTGACTCGCCAGCTCGCGCGTGGGCGCGAGCACGAGGGCGGCCGGCCTCGGGTCGTCGCGCTCGATCCTGTCCACGATCGGAACGGCGAACGCGAGCGTCTTGCCGGAGCCGGTCGGAGACTGGACGAGCACGTCGCGCCCCGCCAGGACGTCCGGCACCACCTGCGCCTGGACGGGGAACGGGGTGTCGACGCCGCCCGCGCGCAGGGCGCGGACCACGTCCTTGGATACGCCGAGATCGGCGAAGGGCTGAGCTCTCATGTGCCTAGCTGCCCGCCCGCCGCTTCGAGATCCGCGTGTTGAGCTCGTTGAGCTGCTCGGCCTCGCGGGCCGCCACCACTCGGTCGCGGGCCTGGGCCACGCGCTCGCGCAGCTTCTTCTCCTCCTGGCCGCGCTTGTGGGCCTCCACGTTGCGCTTCGAGATCGCCTCGCGCTGCTCCCTGTAGGCCGCGTCGCCCCGCTTCGCCTCGGTTTCGTCGCTCATTGCCTTTTCCTCGCCGGCTTCTCGTGATCAGAGGCCACGGGGGATGCGAGAAGCCATGAGCACCCGGGGTGGAACGTCTCCATGAAGGTTAGTCGGCCGCACGGAAGCGAAGGGCCCGCCGAGGCGGGCCCTTCGAAAGTCGGCACGTTCGGGTCTTAGACGACCTGAACGTTGACGGCCCGCGGGCCCTTCGCGTCGGACTCGGTGTCGAACGACACGCGCTGGTTGTCCTGAAGCGAGCGGAAGCCCTCGGCGACGATCGCCGAGTGGTGGACGAAGAGGTCCTTGCCACCCTCGTCCGGCGTGATGAAGCCGAAGCCCTTGTCGTCGCTGAAGAACTTGACAGTTCCCTGTGCCATGGAATTTCCTCCGATGGTCTGTGCCACGTGAACGCGGAGGAAGCCGATATGGCGACTACTGCGATGACGTCTGCACTGCTGTGCCGGGCATTCGGTGCCCGGCCGTACAAGAGGGACGGTAGCAGCGGAGCGGCCCGCGTACGTCTCAGCCGCCGAGGATCGCGAGCAGCTCGCCGACCCGCCGCTCGCCCGCGAGGGGGTCGGGCAGCGGCAGGTGAGCGTTGACCGTGTAGTGATTGCGCCGGCCGATCCGGCGGCGGGCAACGTAGCCCGATGCCTCCAGCTCGCCCACGATCCGATGCGCCGCCCTCTCGGTGATGCCGACCCGCGCCCCGATCTCACGCAGGAGGATGCCCGGGTCGTCGGCGATGCACAGCAGCACCCGGGCGTGGTTGGTGAGGAACCCCCAGCCGGGTGCGTCCGCGCGAGCCATGTCAGTAGAATATCGTTTCTTGATACAGAGTTCCGCTATAGTGGGCTGGGACATCGGCTGAAAGGGGCTCGGAATGCCCCAGTTCATCTGTGAATCGTGTGGGGCGTGCCTCTACAGCGCGGCGCGCTCCGGCAATCTGATCGACCCGAGCTGTCCGTCCTGCGGAGCGTCCTTCGAGGCGCACCCGGAGGTCGAGCGCTCGCATGACGGCACCGGCCTCGAGCCAATCCCCGTGGCCGTGCCCGCAGGGAGGACCCCATGAAGCTCGAGATCCACCAGGACAACGACGCCCACTATCGCTGGACGCTCGTCACGGACGCCGGCGACGACGTCGCGAGCTCCACCGAGGCGTTCGCGTCGCACGCCACCGCCGTGCGGGCCGCGGAGGACGTGCGCGACCAGGCGGCCGCGGCGCCTCTGAAGGTCGGCTGAGGACGTGCCGCGCGGGGAGACCACCGACGGCCAGTTGGCGGCGGCCATTTCGACGTCGGTGGTGCACCTGCTCGGCGAGTACACCGGCCGCGGCCCGACCCGGGCCCGGGCCTACGTCAACCGCGACGCCATCACCGTGCTGCTGCACGACACGCTCACGAAGGGCGAGCGCCAGCTGGTCTCCGACGGCCACGCGCGGGCCGTGCTCCAGACGCGCAGCCTCTTCCAGGAGTCCATGCGAGCGGAGCTCGTCGCGTCCGTCGAGGACCTGAGCGGACGGACGGTGGTGGCCTTCATGAGCGCGAATCACATCGATCCCGACATGGCGGTCGAGACGTTCGTGCTCGAGCCTCAGTAGCCGAGCGGTCCACCGCCCGGGGGTTCGTCGCGACAGCGCTCGCGCCGCGGCGCGGATGGGCGTACACTCGGCTCTGGATTCCGACCCTTTCTTTGCGGGACGCTTACGGTCAGGCTGGCTTTTGAGCCGCCCCGGACGGTGAGAGCCGGGACCCGCTACTTCAGTGGCGCGGCGGACGATCGGTGGCCCTCCTGCCGAATCGGACGCAGCGCGAGGAAGGAGCCGGTCCAGATGCCTTACTTCAAGTGTCCCCGCTGCGCGGTCAGGCTGTACAGCGCAGCGTCCAGCACGCACTGCTCCGAGTGTGGCGCTCCGCTTGGCGAAGCGGACGCGCTGCTGGAAGCGGTCCCGCTCCCGCGGCCGCTGCGTGGCCGCTACCCGGTTCGCATGCGGTCGGCCCCCGCGTCCGGCGGGTGGTCCCGGTGAGCGAGCCGATGGAGCCGATGCTCGGACGCGTCCGCGCCGATGTGCGCCGGCACATGAGTCACGGCGGCTCGGTCGACGACGTGGATGCCGAGATCATCGAGCCGTCCGGCCTCAGCGCCGACGAGAAGGCGGCGCTGTGGCTCTACGCGTGGTCGTACGTGCCGCGCCGGATGCAGCGGCGGTGGGCTGAGCACCACCTCCAGATGGCCGCGCTGCGGTAGTAGTCGCCCGGTCGTCTACCGCGCCGCCGCGGCCACCAGCGGCCCGGTCCGCGGGGGGACCTGGCGGGTCAGCACGATGTGGCTCGTGCAGCGCCTGATCGAGGGCGTGGCGAGCATCTCGTTCACCACCTCCTGGAGGTGCTCGGTGTCGCGGGCCGCGACGCGGCAGATCAGGTCGTGGGGTCCACTGATCGCGTCGGCCTCCAGCACCTCGGCGAGCGCCTCCATGGCCGCCACCGCCTCCGGCAGGCGACCCTGCGCGAGGTCGACGAGGACGAACGCACTGATCGGATAGCCCATCGCCGCGGGATCCACCTCCGGGCCGTGCCCGGTGATCACGCCGCGCGCCTCGAGCTTGGCCAGCCGCGCCTGGACGGTGCCGCGCGCCACGCCCAGCCGGCGCGCCACCTCGAGCAGCCCGACGCGGGGGTTGTCACGGAGGGTCTCGATCAGGCGTGCGTCGAGCTCGTCGATGGTCATTTTGACCAGTCTATACGGCGACTGGCTGCGTGTCCTGGTCGATTTGCCTAGATCTGCTGATCACACTTGTAGACGAAAGCGAAAAGTGCTGCACTCTCCACCAGGCGAGCGCGGAGGAGTCCATGTACGAGGAGGCACAGCTCTACTCACCGGTGACCACGGGGGACGCCGGCGAGGTCACCGTCCACCTCGCCGACGACCACCCCGGCGCGGCCGACCCCGACTACCGCCGCCGCCGGAACGAGATCGCCGCCGCCGCGCTGGCCTGGCGCCCCGGCGAGCCCCCGCCGAGCATCGCCTACAGCGACGCCGAGCAGGAGGTGTGGCGGACGGTATGCCGGGAACTCGCGCCCAAGCACCGGAGGTACGCGGTGCGCGAGTACCGGGAGGCGCTCGAGCGCGTCGCGCTGCCGACCGACCGCGTGCCCGGGCTCGACGAGGTCACCGCGCGACTGGCGCCGCTGAGCGGGTGGCGCTACGTGCCCGCGGCGGGGCTCGTGCCGCTCCGCGAGTTCTACGGCTCGCTGGCCGACCGGGTGTTCCACTCGACCCAGTACGTCCGTCACCCCGGCGTCCCGCTCTACACACCGGAGCCCGACATCATCCACGAGGTCATCGGCCACGGCCACCTGCTGGCCACGCCCACCTTCGGCGAGCTGCACAGGCTGGCCGGCGTCGCGGCGCGATGCCTGCGCGACGAGGAGAACCTGCGCTTCCTCTCGCGGGTCTTCTGGTTCTCGCTCGAGTTCGGGGTGGTGGTGGAGGACGGCGAGCTGCGCGCCTACGGCGCCGGCATCCTCTCGAGCTACGGCGAGATCGACGAGTTCCGCGGCATGGAGCACCGCCCGCTCGACCTCGTCGAGATGGGATCCGTCGACTACGACATAACGCACTACCAGCCCGTGCTGTACCGGGCCGAGTCGATCGACGAGGTCGTCGAGGTGGTCGGCGGCTTCTTCAGCACCTGCACCGACGAGTCGACCGCCGCGATGCGCGAGAGCGCCAAGGCGGTGCTGTAGATGGCCGTCGCCCTGAGCGGGTCGGCCCGGGTCCCGCTGCGCGCCGAGCACGAGGAGGTCCGCGTCCGGCGCGGGCGCCGCTCCGGTCTGCTCGTGGCCGTCGCCGTCCACCGCACGGTCGGCGGCCGCTCGCTCGGAGGCTGCCGGATGTGGCCGTTCGCATCGCCGGAGGACGCGGTCCGGGACGTCGAGCACCTGGCGCGCGCGATGACGTTCAAGGCCGCGGTGGCCGGCCTGCCGCTGGGGGGCGGGAAGGGCGTGATCGCGCTGCCGCCCGGCGAGCCGCTCGAGGCCCGACGGCACCGCGCCGCGCTGCGTGACTTCGCCGAGCTCGTCCAGTCGTTCGAGGGTCGCTACGTGACCGCGCAGGACGTGGGCGTCTCCGCGGCGGACGTTGCCTACCTCGCCCGCTTCACCGAGCACGTGGCCGGGCGGCCGCCCGAGGACGGCGGCGCCGGTGACCCGAGCCCGTACACCGCCCGCGGGGTCGAGGTCGCGATCCGGACCTCGCTGCCCGGGGAGCTCGCCGGTCGCCGGGTGGCGATCACGGGGCTGGGGCACGTGGGCGGCGAGCTCGCGCGGCGCCTCGCGCGCGGCGGCGCGCGCCAGATCGTCGCCGACGTCGACCCCGTCAAGCGCGCCCTCGCGGAGGAGCTCGGGGCCGAGTGGGTGGCGCCGGAGGCGATCGTCGCGGCCGAGGCCGACGTGTTCGCTCCCTGCGCCCTCGGCGGGATGCTCGACGCGGACGCCGTTCCCCGGCTGCGCGCGCGCGTCGTGGCCGGCGCGGCCAACAACCAGCTCGCGCGCGACGACGTGGCCGACGCGCTCCAGCGCCGCGGGATCCTCTGGGCGCCCGACTTCGTCGCGAACGCCGGTGGGCTGATCGCGGTCGCGGACGAGCTCCAGGGCTTCGACCGGGCGCGGGTGGAGCGCCGCGTCGACGGCATCGGCGCGACCCTGGCCGACGTCTACGCACGCGCCGAAGCGGCCGGCACGAACACCTTGATCGCCGCCTACCAGCTGGCGGCCGAGCGCCTGAGCGGCTAGGAGGACGACGTGACCACCATGCAGACCGCCCCTATCGCGCACCCGCAGGGCGACTTCATGCCGCTCAACGGCATCGACCACGTGGAGCTGTGGGTCGGCAACGCGGCCCAGGCGGCGTTCTTCCTCACCCGGGCGTTCGGGTTCGCCGAGGTCGCCTACGGCGGGCTGGAGACCGGGATGCGCGAGCGCGCCTCGCACGTCCTCCAGCAGGGCCGGGTGACGCTGGTCGTGACCGGCGCGCTGCGCTCCGACACCGAGATCGCCCGCCACCACGCGCGACACGGCGACGGGGTGAAGACGATCGCCCTGTCGGTGCCGGACGTGGACCGGGCCTACGCCGAGGCGACCGCGCGCGGCGCGACCGGGCTCGCCGCGCCTCGCGACGTGACCGACGAGCACGGCTCGGTCCGGATCGCCGACATCGCGACCTACGGCGACACCATCCACCGCTTCGTGGACCGCTGGGACTACGCCGGTCCGTTCCTGCCCGGCTACGCCGCCGTCGAGCACGACCCCGGACACCCGATGCTGCTGACCATCGACCACGTCGTGGGCAACGTCGAGCTCGGCGCCATGGAGTGCTGGGTCAGGTACTACGAGGAAGTCTTCGGGATGACCGAGATGATCCACTTCAGCGACGAGGCGATCTCGACCGAGTACTCCGCGCTGATGTCCAAGGTCGTGACGAGCGGCAACGGGCGCGTCAAGTTCCCCATCAACGAGCCGGCGGAGGGCCGTCGCAAGTCGCAGATCGACGAGTACCTGGAGTTCTACGAGGGCGCGGGCGCCCAGCACATCGCCTTCGCCACGCGGGACATCGTCGGCACGGTGGCCGAGCTCGAGCGTCGCGGGGTGCGCTTCCTGCGGACGCCGGAGGCGTACTACGACGACGTGCCGGAGCGGGTGGGAGAGATCGACGCTTCGTTCGACGACCTGCGCCGGCTGGGGATACTCGCCGATCGCGACGACGAGGGGTACCTGCTCCAGATCTTCACCAAGCCGATCGGCGACCGGCCGACGATCTTCTTCGAGATCATCGAGCGCCACGGGGCGCGCGGGTTCGGCGAGGGCAACTTCAAGGCGCTGTTCGAGGCGCTCGAGCGCGAGCAGGACGCAAGGGGGAATCTCTGATGCGCTACGTAGCGATGGGCGAGCTGCCGCCCAAGCGTCACACCCAGTTCCGCGACGACGGCCGCCTCCTGGTCGAGGAGGTGATGGGGTACGAGGGCTTCTCGGGGAACGAGTCGATCCTCTACCACCTCCAGTCGCCGTGCCGGGTGGCCGCGGTCGGGGACTTCACGCCGATCGAGCTCCGGGAGTGGGTGCCGGACGCCCACGTCCACCGCCTCACGAACACGGCTCCGCTCGAGCCCGGCGGGGATCCGGTATTCGGGCGGCGGGTGCTGATGTTCAACGCCGACGTCGAGCTCGGCGTGGCCAAGCCGACCGAGGAGCTCGACGCCTTCTACCGCAACGGCGAGGGCGACGAGGTGATCTTCGTTCACGAGGGGTCGGGCGCCCTGGAGACCGTCTTCGGCCGGCTGCCGTTCCGGGCGCACGACTACGTGGTCGTCCCCCGCGGCACGACCTATCGCGTGCGCCTCGACGAGGGGCCGCACACCTGGCTCACGTTCTTCACGCCGGGCGAGATCGAGACGCCGAACCGCTATCGCAACCGCTACGGCCAGCTCCTCGAGCACGCGCCCTTCTCGCAGCGCGACTTCCACCCGCCGGTGGCGCTCGAGGCCCACCGCGAGGCCGGCGAGCACGAGCTGATCGTGCGCGTCCGCGGCGGCCATCAGCGCTTCACCCTCGACTACCACCCGCTCGACGTGGTTGGCTGGGACGGCTACGTCTACCCGTACACGTTCAACATCCACGACTTCGAGCCCAAGTCGGGACGGTTGCACCAGCCACCGCCCGCCCACCAGACCTTCCAGGGCCCGAACTTCGTGATCTGCTCGTTCTGCCCCCGCCAGCTCGACTGGGACCCGCTCGCGGTGCCGCTGCCGTACCACCACTCGAACCTCCAGTCGGAGGAGGTCATCTACTACGTGGAGGGGCAGTTCGGCTCGCGACGGGGGGTGGACGTGGGCGCGCTCACCCTCCACCCCAGCGGCCTCCCGCACGGCCCGCAGCCGGGGCTGGTGGAGAAGGCGCTCGGCGCGACGCGCACCGAGGAGCTGGCGGTCATGTGCGACACGTTCCGCCCGCTGCGCCTGACCGAGCTGGCACGCGACCTCGACGACCCGAGCTACGCGCTCAGCTGGCACACCCCGGTCGAGGCGGTCGCCACCTGAGCAGCCTTGCCTGGGGCGCGGTCCGGCCGGAGGGCGGCCGCGTCCTGCCGGCGCTGCGGGCCGGCGACGAGGCGATCGTGCTCACCCGCGTGGCCGCGGCCGGCCTCCTGCCGGAGGACCCCGACCTGCGCCGCGCGCTGGAGGAGCCGCACCTGAACGCGCTGATCGAGCTGGGACCGCCCGCGTGGCGGGAGGTGCTGGCGGCCGTGGCCGAGGGGCGGGTGCCGGACGAGGCCCGCGTGCCGCTCGACGCCTGCGTGCCGTCACTCCCCGTGCGCGTCAGGGACTACGTCGACTTCTACGCCTCCGAGGAGCACGCCGCGAACTGGGCGCGGATGCTGCGCCCCGGCCGGCCGGCGCTGGCCGAGAACTGGCGGCACATGCCGGTCGCCTACCACGGGCGCGCGTCGACGGTCGTGGTCAGCGGGACGCCGGTGACCAGGCCGTGCGGGCAGGTCGCGCCGGGCGAGCTCGCGCCGACCCGCATGCTCGACCTCGAGTGCGAGGTGGGGTTCGTGTGCGGCCCCTCGGCCGCGGGGCCGATCCCCGTGGACCGCGCGGCCGACCACATCTTCGGGGTCGTGCTCGTCAACGACTGGAGCGCGCGCGACGTCCAGCGGCTGGAGCAGCCGCCGCTCGGCCCCTTCCTGGGCAAGTCGTTCGCGACGTCGATGTCGGCCTGGATCACGCCGCTCGACGCGGTCTCGGACGCGCGCGTCCGGCCGCGCGAGCAGGACCCCCCGCCCGCCGGGTACCTGCGCGCCCGCGAGCCGTGGGCGCTCGACGTCGCGCTGGAGATCGAGCTGAACGGGGAGGTCCTCTCGCGGCCGAACGCGTCCTGGCTCTACTGGACGCCCGCGCAGATGCTCGCGCACATGACCGTGAACGGCGCGACCCTGACCGCGGGCGACCTGTTCGCGACCGGGACCGTGAGCGGCTCCGACCCGGGGACCGGGGGGTCGCTGGGCGAGATCGGTAGCGGCGAGCGCTGGCTGGCCGACGGCGACGAGGTCGTGCTGCGCGGCCGCGCCGGGGACGTGGAGCTCGGCGAGGTGCGGGGGCGGGTGCTGGGCTCGGCGTGACCCCGAGGCGGGTCAGAGCGCCACGC
>JALZEZ010000614.1 GCA_030861775.1 Actinomycetota bacterium | reverse complement strand
CGCCGGCCGCGAGCTGGACCGACGCGGCCTGCCAGGACGCCTCGGCGCCATCGGTGTCGATGAGCCCGAAGCGCCCGGGATGCTCGGCCTGGGACGACCGCACGAGCCCCCAGGCCGCGGCCGCGCCCGGGTCCGGGACCTCGCCCTCGAGCGCGGCGACCGCGCCGCGGGTGACGAGCACGAGCCGCGCGGCGGACAGGCGTTCCTCCGCGAGCCATGCCTGGAGCAGCTCGAGCGTCCGGTGGATGCCCGCGCGCGCCGCCTCGGCCGCGTCGCCGGCCTCGACCCGCGGCATCGCGGCCATGACGACGTCGGGCGGTTGATCGCCCTCCTCGATCGCATCGACGAGCGCCCGCAGGTCCGGATGGCGCTCGCCGGGCGCGCCGGCGTCGAGGTCGCCGAGCACCGCGAAGCGCGGCGTGTGCCCGTTGGTCGACGGCACCGGCGCCTCGGCCCACTCCAGCCTGAGCCTCGCGTCGTCCCCTCGGCGCGCCAGCGCGAGCTGCTCGGCGTCCACCGGTCGCGCCACGACCGCCTCGACGGAGACGACGGGGGTGCCGAGCTCGTCGAGCGCGGCGAGGTTCCACCTGTCCCCGGCCACGCCGATGCGGACCCGCAGCGACGTGCCGTGACCACCATGCCGGCGGGCGCCCTCCCAGTGGAAGAGCATCGTGCCCTGGCCGTCCGCGCCGTCGGGCAGCAGCTCGACCACGCCGTGCATCGCGCTGTCGAAGAGGGCCGGGTGCACGCGGTAGCGCTCCGCTCCCTCGCTGTGCTCGGGGTCGAGCGCGACCTCGGCGAAGACCTCGTCGGCTCGCCGCCACGCCGCCCGGATACCCGTGAACGCCGGCCCGTACGAGAAGCCGAGCCCTGACAGCCGGTCGTACAGCCCGTCCACGTCGATCTCCTCGGCGCCGTCAGGCGGCCACGACTCCGCCGCGAGCCGGTCGACCAGCTCCGACCGCGCGTCGCCGGCCGCGGGCGCGACCGCGCCGATCGCGTGGCGGGTCCAGACGCGGTCCCCGCCGCCGAGCGGCGGTTCCTCCGTGCGCGAGTAGATCGCGACCGCCCGGCGGCCCGAGGGATCCGGGGCCTCCATGCGTACCTGGAGCTCCACGGCGTCGTGCTCGCCCAACACCAGCGGCGACTCGAAGGTGAGCTCCTCGACCACGTCGCATTCGGCGACATCGCCGGCGGCCAGCGCGATGTCGACGAACGCGGTCCCGGGGAGGACCACCGTGTCGAGCACGACGTGGTCGTGGATCCACCCGTGCGTCGCGCCGTCCACGCGGCCGCTGAACAGCCACTCGTCGGCGTCCGCCATCTGCACCGCGGCCCCGAGCAGCGGGTGGTCGACGCTGCCGATCCCGGCGGCGCTCAGGTCGCCGGCGCCGGTGCGGGACTCGAGCCAGAAGCGCTCGCGCTGGAAGGCGTAGGTGGGGAGCTCGACCCGCTGGGCGCCGGTGGCCTCGAAGAGCGCGCCCCAGCCGACGTCGGTGCCGTGAACATGCGCCTCGCCGAGCGCCGTCAGGAAGCGCTCGATGCCGCCCTGGTCGCGGCGCAGCGTGCCGATCGCGGCGACGGGGGCGCCGGCGGCCTCGGCGGCGGACTGGATCGCGACGGTCAGGCCGGGGTTCGGGCTGACCTCGACGAAGGCGGAGGCGCCGCCGGCGATCAGGGCTCCGACCGCGTCGCTGAAGCGGACCGGATTGCGCAGGTTGCGGTACCAGTAGCCGGCGCCGAGGGTGGCGGTGTCGAGGACCTCGGCCTCGACGGTCGAGAAGAACGGCACCGTGCCCGACCGCGGCTCGATCGGTGCGAGGTCCTCGGCCAGGCGCTCGCGCAGGCCCTCGACCGCGGCCGAGTGCGAGGCGTAGTCGACCGGGATCCGGCGCACCCAGGTCCCCTCGGCCTCGCAGGCGGCGAGCAGCTCCTCGAGCGCCGCGACCTGGCCCGAGACCACGACCGAGCTCGGGCCGTTGACCGCGGCCAGCGACAGCCGCTCGCCGAACGGCGCGAGCCGCTCGGCGGCCTCGTCGGGGGTGAGCGCCAGCGAGCCCATCCCGCCGTGGCCTGCCATCACGTCGCGCACGGC
>JALZEZ010000075.1 GCA_030861775.1 Actinomycetota bacterium | reverse complement strand
GCCCCGGTGCGCACGCGCGCGGCGGTCCACCCGGCCACGGTGCTCGGGCAGGACCGCGCGGTCGACGCGCTCGGCGACCACCTCGAGGAGGCCGCCGCCCCGGTCGCCGCCTGGCTGGCGAAGCTCTCGCTGCTCGGCTCGGTGCCGTTCTCGTACCTCGTGCCGGACCCGCGGATGCTGCCGGCGGAGTCGATCCGCTTCTTCTACGTGGACCAGGGCTGGATCGACGCGCTGGTGGCCGGCGCGACGAGCCTCGCCGTCCACGCCACCGCGGACGTCGCGCTGCTGTCCGCGCTGCGCCCGCGCCTCGGAACGGCGATCGACGCCCACCGCGCCGCGCTCGGCGCCTCGCCGGGTGGGACCGCGATGACGGGAGTGCTGATCCGCTCCGCGCTCGTCAGCGGCTGGCCCGCGCTCGTGGTCCGCGGCACGGTCGGCGGCGCGCCGCTGCCGGTCGTGCGCGACGACCGCCCCTCGCCGTCGGTGCGGGTCACGCTGTTCGAGGGCGTGCCGGACGAGGTGAGCCTGGCCGAGCCGTACCAGGGCCTCCTGTTCGGACTGGAGGACGGGGCGGTCGGCCCGCGCAACGTGACGGCGAAGAACGTGGCCGGCGCCCAGATCGCGAACCTCACCGCGGTCCCCCCGACCTACCGGGCTCCCGGCCCGGACGGCGTGGCCGGAGTGCTCCAGGTGGCGCCGCTGGCGTCCGCGCTGGAGACCGCGGTTGGGCTCTCGGCGTTCAGCTCCAACGCCACGGTGCACTGGAACGGCACCGCGCTGGCGACCACGGTGGTCTCGCCCAGCCGCCTGAACGCCACCGTGCCGGCGAACCTGATCGCCATCGCCGGCACCGCGTCGATCACGGTGGTCGACGGGGCGACCTCCGATCCCGCCATGTTCACGATCGACCCGCCGCTCGCGATCGACTCGCTCGAGCCGTTCATGGTCACGGCCGGCGGCGACGCCTTCACGCTCGAGGTCGACGGCGTCGGGTTCGGCTCGGACGCGAAGGTCGAGTGGAACGGCACGGCGCTCCCGACCATGGTCGTCAGCGAGCTGGAGGCGACCGCGCAGGTGGACGCCAACCTGATCGCAACGGCCGGCACGGCGTCGATCACGGTGACGTCCGGCGGGCAGTCGACGGCGCCGGTGCAGCTCCCGGTCGTCGCGCCCGGCCCCGCCGTCAGCGAGCTCGAGCCGAACATCGCGCCGGCGGGCGCCGCGGGGTTCACGCTCACGGTGGGCGGGTCCGGGTTCGAGCCCGGCGCGACCGTGCAGTGGAACGGCAGCGCGCTCCTGACCACGTTCGTCAGCGACTCGCAGGTGAGCGCCCCCGTGGCCGCGTCGCTGATCGCCACGCCGGGCACGGCGCAGGTGACGGTCGTGTCCGGGGGGATCGCCTCGAAGGCGCAGCCGTTCACGATCGGCGCGGCCGGCCCGCAGATCGGCTCGTTCAAGGAGGCCGTCGCGATCGCCGGCGGCACTGACTTCGAGCTGGTCGTGCGCGGGATCAACTTCGGCAAGGACGCGGCGGTCAACTGGAACGGCACCGCGCTCACCACCACCTGGGACGACGCCGATCAGGTGACCGCCGCCGTGCCGGCGAGCCTGATCACGAAGGAGGCCCAGGTGCCCGTGACGGTGAAGTCCGGCGGCGCCGAGTCGCCGCCCGCGCAGTTCACGGTCATCGCCGCGCAGCCCGGCATCGGCCTGCTCGAGCCGCGCACGGCCGTGGCCGGCGGCCCGCAGTTCACGCTCAGCGTCACCGGCGGCTTCGGCGCCGGCGACTTCGCGATCCAGATGGTCGCGGCGCCCGAGATCCAGTCGTTCCTCCCAATCAAGGAGCAGCCGTGACCGACGCCAGCCCGCTGATCGTGCCGATGGTCGTCGAGGCGTTCGTGGCCAACGACTGGGTCCGCCAGGGCGGCCCGTTCGTGCGCGCGCAGATGCAGTACAACGCGATGCAGCGCGGCACGAACGGGCAGCCGGGGCTCAACGACCGCGACATCAACTTCGGCAAGACCAACCCGGTCCCGCCGCACACGGTCCCGGCCTCGGACTACTACAACGGCGTGTACCTGAAGTGGCGCCTGCCGAAGGCGTTCACGCGCGGGGCGCAGGACTCGGCCGGGAGCACGATGCACTTCCGCTGCATCCCGAATCGCTGGGTCGTCGTGCGCTACGGCGGCCCGCTGAGCGCCCGCACGGCCAGCGCGTGGATCGTCGAGAGCGACTACATCTGGCCGCTGAACACCCCGCAGCCGGCGATGACCGCCGCGGAGGTCAGCTCGACGTGGGTCCAGGGCGCGACCGGCACGAAGCCGATCGGGGTCTACATGGGCCGCAACGTGGCACTCGGCTCGTGGACCGAGCCGAACACCACGCAGAAGCTCACGGCGATGGCGCCGGGCAACCCCGCCTTCGCCTTCTACCAGCCGCAGAACAACAACGTCCTGTCGTTCATCGACGTCCTGGGCAACGCGCCGGCGGAGACGCTGAGCTACCAGGTGTTCGGCTGGTTCTCGGCGCCGGGCGACGACCCGCTGGCCGACCCCCACAAGGAGGGGTTCCAGAAGGTCATGGCCGACCTGGGCTGGACGCTCCCGGAGGGAACCGACCCGAGCCTGACCGCGAGCTGGTCGGTCCTGACCGGCTACGTGAGCGGCGTCCAGTGGCAGACCACGGACCTGCCGCCGAGCGCGAAGCCCACGAGCACGTCGCCGGTCTCGATCGCCGCCGGCAACACCGCGGTCGAGGGGCTGACCGCGCTCGTGACGGCGCAGGCGGCCGAGAAGGGCGTGCAGGTCGACGCCGAGCTGCTCGAGGCGTTCCAGCTCGACATGCTGGCCGAGCTCGACCAGCCCGACGGCGCCGGGCGGCTGGCCGAGAAGCTCCACGCGAGCTTCTTCAAGCGCTTCTCGGGCGGATACACCTGGGACATCGTCGACGCGCCTGGCGCCGAGGCCGTGTCCGAGACGGAGCTGGCCAAGGAGATCGCGTGGCTGACCGCGCTGAACCAGGCCCAGGCCAAGCTCGACGCCGACATCCGACTGCTGACGTCGCTCCAGGTCGAGCTGTACGAGATGTGGTGGAAGTACACGGTCTGGCCCCAGGCGTACAAGGGGCAGACGGTCGTGAAGGGCCCGACGGGCCAGCCGCTCAAGCAGAGCGACCTGCTGGCCCAGCTCCAGCCGAGCGGGGCGGGGACGATCGCGCAGCAGGTCGCCTCGCAGCTCCACACGGTCCAGACGGACCAGGACGCCGTGCCCACCGGGGCGACGCAGGACGACCTCAACGCGGCCATCAAGAAGTACGGGGACGACCACGCCCTGCCCTCGACGCGGATCCTCAAGCGCTCGGCGGCTCCCCGCTTCTACGAGCCGAACAACCCGGTCGTGCTGATCGCCGGGGCGGGCGCGACCGGCATCGTGCCCGACCCGGACGCGACGGTCTGCCGGTTCCCCTCGCAGCTCGTGACCGGCTTCAAGTACAAGGGCAACGACGTCACGGCCTCCACCCAGGGGCTCACCGTGCCGCGCCCGGACCTGTCGAAGGTCTCGGGGGCGCCCTGGTCGGCCGCGCTGGCCGGCCAGCTCGTGGACGAGGCCTTCTTCGTGGACCCCCAGAGCGCCACGGCGATCTCGGCGGCGGTCCCGAACAGCACGGTCGCCGAGATCCAGGCCGCGATGGCGAGCGACCCGCTCGGCACCCCGCCGGCGGGCGCGCTCACGGCGTGGACCGAGAACCCGTGGCACCCGCTGCTCCTCATTTGGCAGGTCACCTACTACCCGATCGACTACGGCACGGCGGCGTCGCCGAACTGGGTGTTCGAGAACGGGCGCTACGCGTGGACCGGCGCCGGCGCGGAGCAGAGCACCGGCTTCGGCGGCGTGATCCAGCTCACCCCCGCGGCCTCCTTCAACATGGCCGCCCGGCTCCAGGCCTTCCTCGCGACCAACCCGCAGCTCGACCCGCGCGAGCTGGCGGAGCTCCAGCAGCTGCTCGACTTCGTGACCACGACGGACAACGACTGGGACGTGCTCTCGCAGGCGCTCGACGGCTTCAACGAGCAGCTCAGGCTCGGCATGGCCGGCGTGTTCATGGGGCCGGAGACGACGGCGGTGGCGACCTCGCCCTCGATGCCGACGCTGATCGGCGACCAGGACAGCTACCCGCCGGTGCTCGGCGACGTGCCCAGGCGAGTGATACCGCCCAGCAACTTCCTGCCCTGGCGCGCCGGGCAGTTCTCGTTCGTCGAGCTGGTCGTGGTGGACGAGTGGGGCCAGGCCGTGTGGCCGATCGACGACTCGAGCTCGAGGTACGAGACCGTCTACCTGCCGCCGGACATGACGCCGATCGTCACGTCGAACTCGGTCGAGTTCACGATCGCGGCGAAGCTGCACGTCGACGGGGTGGCCCCGGACGTGATCGCGGCCGGGGGCGGCGACGCGACGCTGGTCGTGACCGGGTCCGGGTTCGGCGCGGACGCCAACGTCGAGTGGAACGGCACCGCGCTGGCCACGACCTTCCAGAGCGCCGCGCAGGTGACCGCCACGGTGCCGGCCGCGCAGACCGCGAGCGCCGCCACGGCGCAGGTGACGGTCACCTCCGGCGGCAACGCCTCGAACGCGGTGCCGGTGGTGGTGGTGGTGGCGAGCGGGGCGGCCATCGCCGCGCTCGACCCGGACCTGTTCCAGGCCGGGATGGCGAACTCGGCGGAGGTCGGCCTGACCGTGACCGGGGTCGGCTTCGCCACCAACTCGATCGTGCAGTGGGACGGCACTCCGCTGCGGACCGCCTACAGGAGCGCGACCGAGCTTCGGGCGGCCATCCCCGCCGGCTTCCTGGCCGCCCCGGCGACCGCCGCCGTGACCGTCGCGACCGGCGGCACCACGTCGCAGCCGGCCACGTTCACGATCGCCCCGGGCGCCGCGATCGGGTCGATCGCCCCGGCCTCCGCCGTGGCCGGCGGTCCGGCGTTCACGCTGACCGTGAACGGCATCGGCTTCGAGCCCGGCGCCGCTGTGGCCTGGAATGGCATGGCGCTCACGACGACGTTCGTGAGCCCCACCCAGCTCACCGCCTCGGTCCCCGCCGCGGACATCCAGGCCGCCGACACGGCGCACGTCACCGAGCAGTTCGGCCACTCGGTCCTGCCCGCCGCCACAGAGACCCTCGCGCAGGTGCCGCCGGCGCTGCTCGAGCCGGCGCGGCTCGACTTCGACCTGCTGTCCGCCACCGACGACAGCGTGGTGTTCGGCCCGACGGCGCCGGACGCGGACCCGGTCTGCGGCTGGGTCCTGCCCAACCACCTCGATGGCTCGCTGATGGCCTACGACGCGGCCGGCACCGCGCTCGGTGAGATGGCGGTGGGCGTGGGACTGTCCGGCACCGCGCACCCGTGCTGGACCAACGCCCCCGGAAGCCCGTACAAGTCGCTCGGCGAGATCGCGCAGGAGATCAAGCACTTCGGCCCGTTCCTCCAGACGCTGTGCGGGCAGACGGCCACGACCTTCTCGGCGTTCCTGACGGCGATCGACGAGACGCTGTGGACCACGGTGCCGATGGACGCGGTGTTCGACAAGAGCCTCGCGGTGCTGATCGGCCGCCCGCTGGCGATGGTGCGCGCGCAGGTGCAGTTCGAGCTCGACGGGCCGGCCTATCCGGACCCGAGCTGGCAGTTCACCTTCACGCCCCAGCCGAACGTCCTGGCCGGCTACGAGTTCCCGATCGAGCTCGGCAACGTGGCGCAGCTCAACGACGGGCTGATCGGCTACTTCGAGGAGGACGACTACGGCAGGTTCAACGTCGTGCAGCAGTCCGGCGCGGCCGAGAGCGACTACCTCCACCCGATCGGCGAGAACGGCAACTACGTCAAGCTGCCGTTCGACGGGAAGTCGCTGACGCACCTGTCGATGCTGGTCGACCCGCGCGGACCGGTGCACGCGACCACCGCGATCCTGCCCGACGTGACGGTCGCGCTGCCACAGCGGTTCGTCGACGACGCGCTCGCCGCGATGGACGTGACCTTCCGCCTCGACGGGATCCTGACCGACCAGCAGATCGCGGCGCCGGCGCAGGCCGGCGGCAGCGAGACGACCACGGTCCAGCTCCCGCTGCCGGACGAGAAGGTCGGCACATGGAGCTGGGTCGAGAACGACGTGGGCGGGTGGATGACCTACCCCACCGCGCCCAACGACGCCACCGCGCGGCTGAGCGAGGTGCCGCCGGTGCTGCGCCGCGGGCTGCTCCAGCTCTCGGCGGCGCTCGGGAAGCAGCGCCGCGGGTGACGCTGGTCGCGCGGCCGAACGAAGGAGGAGGCACATGGGCGTGATCTCGAGGCCCAACTCGTGGGTGGCGGTGGACAGCGACCCCACCACGATGCTGGCGTACGCGCCGCGGGTGGACCCCGCGCCGCTGACCGTGAGCGTTCCCGGCCGGGACCCGACGATGGGGTCGCTGATCGTGGTGATCACCAACGACACCCCCGAGGACGTGGCCGTCGCCTCGGTGGTCTTCACGGTCGTCGTCGGGAAGCCCTCGCAGGAGGGCAGCCCGCTCATGCCCACGACCAAGAGCGTGAAGACGCTGGTCTCGGACACCACCACGTGGTCGTTCAACGGACCGGCCAACCCGGTCACGAGCGGCACGGCGGACTTCACGCTCGCGCCGGCGAGCGGCGGCAGCGCGATGCTGCGCGCCGGGAAGTCCGTCTACGTCCAGGTCTACGACTTCCAGACGGTCGAAGTGCCGAGCACCAGCCACGTGATCGTGGCGGAGACGATCGCCAAGGTCGACCCGCAGTACACGGGCTTCTCGATCAGCACGTTCCCGGACGGCTTCTACTTCGACAGCCTGATCCCGACCGTGCAGAGGGGCAGCGCGCTCGTGCCGGCGGCACAGGTGGCGAACGGCACGCCGGTCACGCTGACCTGGAACTCGTCGGTGGTGGACGTGAAGAACCAGACCGTCTTCTGGTCGAGCGCCACCACCGGCCAGCGGCAGGACACGCCCACGACGCTCGGCGAGTGGACCGTTCCCGCCACCGCGCCGCTGACCAGCGACACCGTCTTCGCGGTGGTGGTGACCGCGCAGGACGTGGGCGGCGAGCCTCTGACCGCGGCGCTGCTGACGAGCGTGGCGGTGCAGAGCCCCGACCTCGTGGCGAGGTCGGTGACCGCCGACACGGCCACGGTCAAGGGCACCCAGTCGATCGGCGGCGCGCTGGACGCGAAGGGAATCACCGCGACCGGCGTGACCGTGAACGGCAACCTCACCGCGAGCAGCGCGAACGTGAACGGGGCGGTGACGGCCAACGGCGTGACGGTGAACGGCACGCTGGTGGCGGGGGCGGCCACCCTGAACGGGGCGCTCACGGCGCCGAGCGCCACCGTCAACGGGACGCTCCAGGCCAGCTCGCTCCGGACGGGCAACACGGCGGTCACAGGGCTCCTCACGGTGAGAGGCGGCGGCGTGTCGGCGATCGCCGGCATGCAGGGGATCGGGACCGGCACCCACCAGGCGAACACCGACGGGTTCGCGATCGGCGTGGTGGGGTGGCCGTCGAGCACGAGCCCCGGGTGCGTGGGGTACGCGGCCGGGCAGAGCGGCGGGATGACCGTCTACGCCACCGGCGGCAACCTCGGTGCGTTCGGGCCGCTGTGGTCCGACTACCAGGCGAGCAACGGCAACTCGTTCGTGCTCCCGGTGGCGTCCGGCGCGCAGTACGTGCTCAACGGGTGGCAGTGCGGCGGCGGGCTCCAGCAGGCGTCCGCGCCGATCTGGTTCTACTGGGTGCCGCTCGGCACGGCCGCGTCGGGGGTGCCCTCGACCGTGCGGATCGGGGACCCATCCGACGACCTGAAGCCGCCGGAGCCGCCGGGCCCGAAGGCGGCGGACGGCGCTCACGAGGTGGTCGATCGGCTCCTCCCGTTCCTGGCGAGGGAGCCAGACGCGAAGGAGCGAGAGGAACTCGTCGACGCGCTGCGCCGGCTCTAGGAACGGAGGAAGACTGTGACCGTGATCGCCCGCCCCAACGCCTGGGTCGCCGTCGAGGACGACCCCGCCACGCAGCTCACCTACGCGCCGCGGGTGAATCCAGCGCCGCTGACCGTCAGCGTCCCGGGCCGCGACCCGACGCTCGGCGCGCTGGTCGTGGTGATCACGAACCAGGGCGTGAGCGACCTCGCCGTCACCTCGGTCACGTTCACGATCACCGTCGGCACGCCGGGGGTCGGGGGGACGCCGCTGACCCCGACGACCGCGGGGGTCAAGACGCTCGTCTCCGACACCTCGACGTGGTCCGTGAGCTGGCCGGAGAACCCGGTCACGAGCGGAACGGTCGACTGCGTGCTGGCGCCGGCGAGCGGCAGCACGGCCACGCTCGCCGCCGGGGCCTCGGTCTACGTCGAGATATACGACTTCCAGACCGTCCCGGTGCCGAGCACCTCGCAGATCACGGTCGCGGAGGTGATCGGGGGCGGCGCCCCGGCGTTCACCTATCCCCAGGTCAGCACGTTCCCGGACGGGTTCTTCTTCGACAGCCTCACGGTGAACGTCGGGGTCTCGAGCGCGCTCGTCCCGGTCGCGCAGGTGGTCAGCGGCAGCGGGGTCACGCTGACCTGGAACTCGTCGGTCGTCGACACCAAGAAGCAGACGGTGTACTGGTCGAGCCCGACGCACGGACAGCAGCACGCGACCCCGACGAAGCTCGGCGAGTGGAGCACCCCGGCGGACGCCCCGCTCACGAGCGACACCGTGTTCGTGGTCGTGGTGACCGCCGAGAGCGCCGGTGCCGAGCCGCTCCCCGCGTCCCTGGCGACCGCCGTGGCGGTGCAGAACCCGGCGCTGGTCGCGTCGTCGGCGACCCTGAGCGGCGCGCTCACGGCCGGCAGCGGAACCATCCATGGCCCGCTCACCGCCGACAGCGCGACGGTGAACGGCACCCTTTCGGCCGGAGGGACCACCGTCCACGGCGCTCTCACCGCCGACAGCGCGGGCGTCACCGGGCAGGTCGGAGCGGGGTCGGCGAGCGTCAGCGGGCAGGTCGGAGCGGGCTCGGCGAAGGTCACCGGGCAGGTGGAGGCCGGGTCCGCGAACGTCACCGGCAACGTACAGGCCGGGTCGCTCTCCGCCGGCACGGTCACGGTCACGTCCAACCTCGACATCCGCCAGGCGAGCGTGTCGCTCCTCGGCGCGGCCCAGACGATCCCGGCGCTCGGGACGTACACGGCCAAGTCGGACTCGCTCGTGATCGCGACCGCCCAGACCCCGCAGCAGTACCCGTACCCGCAGATGGGCTTCAACGTCACGGGCAAGAGCGGCGGGACGACGGTGACCGCGGTCGGCGGGAGCTGGTCGACCTTCACCGGGAAGGCGATCCCGGCGGCCGGCTCGTTCGTCCTGCCGGTCGCCGCCGGCCAGCAGTTCACCCTCACGTTGGGTGGGGACATGATGTACGGCGCCACGTACGCGCTCTTCCTCGTGCCGCTCGGGTCGCCGCCGAAGCAGGGGCCGGCCTTCGAGCTCGTCGCCGAGGCGGGCCCGCCGGACCCGGCGATCGACGCTGCGTTGGCAGAGGCGGCCGCTCGGCAGGAGCGCGCGCCGGGTGAGTTCGTCGCCCTGCTCGAGGAGGCGATCGGCAAGCCGATCGACGACCAGCTCAAGCAGAAGCTCACCGCCGTCCTCCGGGACGCCTGACGAGGAAGAACGCCGTGACCGTCATCGCCCGGCCGAACGCCTGGGTCGCCGTCGAGGACGACCCGGCCACCCAGCTCACCTACGCGCCGCGGGTGAACCCCGCCCCGCTCACCGTCATCGTCCCCGGCCGCGACCCGACGCTCGGCGCGCTGGTGGTCGTGATCACGAACCAGGGCGTGAGCGACCTCGCGGTCACCTCGGTCACGTTCACGATCACCGTCGGCACGCCCGGAGTCGGGGGCACGCCGCTCACCCCGACCACCGAGGGAGTCAAGACCCTCGTCTCCGACACGACCACGTGGTCGTTCGCGGCGAGCCCGGTCACGAGCGGCACCGCCGACTACGTGCTGGCGCCGGCGAGCGGCAGCACCGCCACGCTCGCGGCGGGGGCGTCGGTCTGGGTCGAGATCTACGACTTCCAGACGGTGCCCACGCCGAGCACCTCGCAGGTGACGATCGCCGAGGTGATCGCGGGCGGCGACCCGGCCTTCACCTACCCGCAGGTCAGCACCTTCCCGGACGGGTTCTTCTTCGACAGCCTGACCGTCAACCTCGCGAGCGGCTCGACGCTCGTCCCGGTCGCCCAGGTGGGCGAGGGGACCGGGGTCACGCTGACCTGGAACTCGTCCGTCGTCGACACGCAGAAGCAGACCGTGTACTGGTCGAGCGCGACCGCCGGCCAGCAGCAGGCGACGCCGATCAAGCTCGGCGAGTGGAGCACCCCGCCGGACCAGCCGCTCACGAGCGACACCGTCTTCGTGGTCGTGGTGGAGGTGGACGGCCCCGGCGACGAGCCGCTGCCGCCGGTGTCGCTCGCGACGTCGGTGTCGGTGCAGAACCCGGCGCTGGTGGCGAGCTCGGTGCAGACCGGCACGCTGACCGCGACCGGCGCCGCCACCGTTGGCGGGACGCTGGGAGTCACCGGCACGCTGACCGCGACCGGCGCCGCCACCGTTGGCGGGACGCTGGGAGTCACCGGCGCGCTGACGGCGAGCGGCGGGCTGACCGCGAGCGCGCCCAGCGCGGGCGGGAACGCGGCCACCGTGAACGG
>JALZEZ010000316.1 GCA_030861775.1 Actinomycetota bacterium | reverse complement strand
CTCTACGCGCGGCCCGGCCGTCCTCGACGGCCTGGAGGGCGAAGGCCTGACCCGCTCCCGCCTGGAGGCACTGGAGGCGGCGCTGGCCGCGGCCGCCGACGAGATCCTCGCCGAGGCCGACGCCGGCGATCCGACCGTCACGGCTCCTGGGGGAGCGGCGAGCGCAGCCGAGGAGCCAGCCGAGGCCGAGGAGCCGGCCGAGGCCCCCGCGAGCGGCGAAGCGGCTCCGGTCGAGGACGCCCCCGGCGAGGACGCCCCCGGCGAGGAGGCCCTCGATGCCGCCGCCGATGCCACCGCCGAGCCCGAGGAGCCGGCTTCGCCCGACGCGAGCGGTACCGACGGGGAGGCGGAGGAGGCCGCCGCCGTGGACGCCGCCTCCGATGGCGGGTCGCCCGTCCTCGCCGACGGCGAGGGCGCCGATGGAAACGGCAGCGCGAACGGGGAGGCCGTCGCCTACGACGGCCCGCTTCCCGAGGGCGCCCCGCTCGCGCGGCGGCCCCAGAGGTCCGAGGACCGGGACGCGCGCTTCGCCGCCCTGCTCCTCGCCGTGCAGGGCCGCGAGCGCGAGGACGTCGAGTCGCACCTGCGCTCGGAGTACGGCATCAACGACAGCACGCGCATCCTCGACGAGGTCTTCGGCCGAGCCGACGCACACGCCTGACGCCCTGCGCGCGAAGGGGGTGAAGTCGATTGCGGCGGATATACCGCCGCAAGTGACGACACCCCCGGGCGGCAAGGGGGTGAAGTCGATTGCGTCCATATAGCGGACGGAAGTGACGACACCCCCGGGCGCGGAGGGGGTGAAGTCGATTGCGGCCCATATGGGTCCGGAAGTGACGACACCCCCTCGCGCGAGCGCGCTAGGGGGCGGCGCGGAGGAAGTCCGCCACGCGGCGGCACTCCGCCTCCGTCGTGTGCTCGCGCACGCGGGCCCCGCCCGCCTCGGCCAGGCGGCGGCGCAACTCCGCGTCGCGGCCGATCGAGGCCAGGGCAGAGGCCGGGGCCTCGGCGTCGCCCGGCTCGACCAGCAGGGCGGCATCGCCGGCCGCGTCGGCCACTCCGCCCACCGCGGTCGCCACCACCGGCAGCCCGGCCGCAAAGGCCTCGAAGAGGACCTGCGGCACGCCCTCCGTCCAGGAGACGTGCAACAAAGCGTGGCTCGACCGGTACAGGCCCGGCAGCTCGCCGTCGATCGGCACGTACCCGCGCAGGTCGCAGTGCTCCTCCACGCCGAGCGAGCGCAGCCGCGAGGCGAGCTCCTCCATCATCGGCCCCTCGCCGCACACCACCAGCCGCCAGCGCGAATCCTCCTCGCGAAGGCGGGCCAGGACGTCGGCCAACAGCAGCGGGTTCTTCTCGCGCTCGATCCGCCCCACGCTGAGCGCGACGAGCGGGCCGTCGCCGTCGTACGAGCGCGCGGCCAGGGCCGCGCCGGGCTCCACCAGGTCGCGCTCGCTCACCAGCGACACCGCGATCGGCAGCACGGCGACGGCGCGCGAATAGTTCCGCGCCAGCTGCGGCCCCACCACGACCACCGGCCAGCGCCGCGCCATCAGCCGGTACACGCCCTCGAGCGCGTCCGCCGCCACGTGCACCCAGCGCCGCCCCGGATGCCGGCTGCGCACGTAGCGCGGCGTGTCCTGCCGAACCCCGAGCGCCACCCGGCGCCCGCGCACCGCCGCCAGCACCGCGAACATCACCGACAGCGCGTAAGGCCCCAGCAGCCACGCGCCGTCCACGTCGCGCAGCACCCGCCAGAACCGCCCCAGCGAGCGCGCCATCGCCGGCACCGACCGCCGCGCGTCCACCAGGCTCGGGTAGTGCGGCAGCGGGACGAACTCCACGTCGTCGGGCAGCCGGTAGTGCGAGCGCCCCGCCCGCGGGTCGAGCCGCCCCACGATCACCAGCCGGTCGAGCTGCTCCCCGAGCCGGGCCAGGAAGAGCGCGAACGCGCGCTCGGCGTACACGGCGCCGTCCTCGCGCCGGTAGACGTAGTCGGTGTAGACCGCGAGCCGCACTCGGCGCCTACGTGCGCCGCCGCAGCCCGGTGCAGCGCAGCAGCGCCTCGACGGGCGGCCCGAACCGCACGGACCCGGACACGAACCCCGCCCCCCAGCAGACGTGCATGATCGCGAGGACGAGGGGGAGCCAGGCGGCGTCCGTCTCCTCGGCGTCCGGGGCCGAGCGCGCCGCGTTCACGAGCAGCGCGGCGGCGTACGCGGCGACGGCCAACCGAGCGGGCGCCCGCACGAGGCGGACGGGAGCGAGCGAGGCGGCCAGCGCCAGCACCAGCGCGAAGGGGAAGAGCTGCCGCGCCTCCAGGCTGTCCGGATGCCGCCCCGCGGTCTTGGCCCGGTAGTTCCCGTAGCGCCAGTACTGCCGCGCCAGGGACTTCAGGCTGTCGCGCGGCACGTAGCGCGCGGCCAGCCCCGGCACCGACACGATCCGCCCGCCCGCCGCCAGGATCCGCGCGGCCAGCTCCGAGTCCTGGTTGATCGCCCACTCCTCGTCCCAGCCGCCCTGCTCCTCGACGGTGCGCCGGTGCCACATCCCGGCGAACACGCCGGTGTCGAGCTCGCGCTCCTGCGCGGCCCCGTCGGACCCCCAGCGCGCCGACCCGCCCGTCCCCATCCACGAGTTCAGCGCCAGCGCCACCCGCCGCGACCAGCGACCCGTCCCGTACGGCACCTGCGGCCCCGCCACCCACACCACGTCCCCGCGCCGCAGCCGCTCCACGCCGACGGCGATGTAGTCCTCCGGATAGAACGTGTGCGCGTCCATCCGCACGATGTACTCGCCGCGCGCCTCGCGCAGCCCCACGTTCAGCCCGGCGGTGGAGGTCCGCCCGGGGTTGTCGAACACCCGGATCCGCGGGTCCTCCAGGGACAGCTCCTCGAGGATCGCGCGCGTCCGGTCCTCCGAGCGCCCGTCCATGAACAGGAACTCGACCTCCCCGTCGAAGCGCTGCGCCTGCATGGCCCGTACGGTGTCGCGGATGTAGCGCTCCTCGTTCAGCACGGGCACGAGCACGCTGGCGTCGACGGGGGCCACGGAGCGAGACATTAGGAGGGGACCGGGACCGAATCCCGTAACAATCCTCATGCCGACTGCCGATGTGATGCCATAGTTGTGGAGATGACGCCCTCCGAGAGGACCGGCCGATCGGCCGAGTGGCTGCGGCCGCGTGTCGAGCAGCAGGGCCTTCAGCGCTACGTCAACACGATCCGCGAGCGGATCAAGCTGATCGTGGCGGTGACGGTGCTGACGACGCTCGTCGCGGTCGTCTACATCCTGCTCGCGACCAAGGTCTACGAGGCCCAGTCCGAGCTGCTGGTCACGCCGGTGCCGTCGGACGACCCCGCCCTCTCGGGCCTTCCGATCATCCGCCACTCGAGCGACCCCACACGCGACGTGGAGACCGCCGCCCGCCTGGTCGCCAACCGCCAGGTGGCCCAGCGCGTCAAGCAGGACACCCGCAACACGCGCCCGATCAACTCGCTGCTCGACCACGTGAAGGCCGAGCCCGTGGCACAGAGCAACATCGTCGCGATCACCGTCGACGCCAAGAGCGCCAAGGAGGCCCAGGAACTCGCCAACGGCTTCGCCCAGGCCGCGATCAAGGTGCAGACCGACAAGCTCCACGCCGCGCTCGACAAATCGATCGCCAACCTCGAGGCGCGCGTCGAGGCCCTGCCGCCGGACGCCGAGGCCGCCGACGCGGGCGGGCTGTCGCTGCGCACCCAGCTCACCCGCCTCCAGACGCTCCGCGGCCAGGACGACCCGACCCTGTCGATCCAGCAGCGCGCGGCGGAGCCCGTGGCGCCGAGCTCGCCCAAGAAGAAGCTGAGCCTGATCGCCGGCATGCTCGCCGGCCTGATCCTGGGCATCGGCGGCGCCTTCGCCCTCCAGGTGCTCGACCCCCGGCTGCGCCGGGAGGAGCAGCTCCGCACCCTCTACGGCCTGCCGATCCTGGGTCGCATCCCCAAGGAGTCGAAGAGCGCCGACACCGCGCTCGCCCCGGAGCGGCTCTCGCCGGCCACGCTCGAGGCCTACCGCACCCTGCGCGCCACGCTCGCCGCCTCCCGTCGCGGCTCGCGCACCGCCGACGAGGCCCCGGCCGTACTGGTCACCAGCGCCTCGCCGTCCGAGGGTAAGAGCACGACCGCCATCAACCTCGCCTCCTCGCTCGCCCTCGCCGGCAACAGCGTGATCCTGATCGAGGCCGACCTGCGCCGCCCGGCGATCGGCGCCGCGCTCGGCGTCAAGGCCGAGCACGGCACCGGGACCGTGCTGCTGGGCATGGCCGACCTCGAGGACGCGCTGGTCGAGACCAAGGCCTACGGCCGCTACCTGCGCCTGCTGCTGGCGGACACGAGCGGCGGCGCCAGCGGCTTCATGGCCGACCAGCTCTTCCTGCCCGCCGCCCAGAACCTGGTGGCCGACGCCCGCCGGCTGGCCGACTACGTGATCGTCGACTCCCCGCCGCTGAGCGAGGTCATCGACGCGCTCCCGCTGGCCCAGCAGGTGGACGAGGTGCTCGTGGTCGTCCGCCTCGGCCGCACCCAGCTCACGCGGCTCCAGAACCTCGGCGAGCTGCTCGCCCGCCACGACATCGAGCCGGTCGGCTTCGCGGTCGTCGGCGTGCAGGCCAGCGGCGAGGGCTACTACTACACGGCGTCCGGCGCCGACCCCGCCAAGGGC
>JALZEZ010000613.1 GCA_030861775.1 Actinomycetota bacterium | reverse complement strand
GCACCCACCAGCCGCAGCGGCGCCGGCTCGTGGATCTCGCAGCCGCACCGCGGACAGCGCAGCGCGGACTCGTCGTCGTCCGCGGCCTGCGCCGCCGGCTCGTCCTCGGGCTCCTCGCCCCGCTCGAGGCCGGCGGGCTCGGCGGCCGCCAGGCGCCGGGCGCGGCGCACCTCCTCGCGCAGGCAGCGCACCGAGAGACGGTTCGCCTCGGCCTCGTCGAGCCAGCGCTCCCGCTGCTCGCGGGGCAGCGCCGCGACCTCGGCGTGGTGGCTGAAGGACAGGTTCGCGCGGCGGTCCTCCGGGTCGTAGGCCGAGGCCACGTAGACCATGTTCATCAGGGTCTGGACGTCGTAGCCGGTGATGCGCGAGGCGCGCGCGTAGCGCTGGCCGAACCTCGTGTTGCCGTAGCGCAGCCAGTCGCCGATCCACCAGCCGACGCCTCGGCTGACGATGCCCAGCCGCCGTCCGTGCTCGGCCCAGTCCCTGAACCGCATGTCCTCGCCGGGAACCCACGCCGTCGGGGTGAGGGCGCCGTTCACCTCCTGAGACCTGCGTTTCTGCAATGTGCGCGCCGTGGCCCGAACCTCCCCTACGAGCACCGCCCCGCGCGGCCGGGCGGCGCCGTCCCCTCGGCCCCGGGCGCCTCCTGCCGCGCTCGGGCCCCTACTCCGTTCGATTACCCCCATAGCGGGGGCCCCTAACTTGAGCGGTGCAGCGTCGCTCAGTGTCCCCCGGATGGCGGGGGCGGCGCCTGCGCTCGACCCCCGGAACGGCGGGACGGTACCTCTGCGCCCTAGGATCTGACGCGATGCCGGATCCGACCGCGACCGCCGTGGGGACCTGGAGCGGGGGCCGCTTCATGCACTTCGGGGAGCCGATCGACGACGCGCGGATGCTTGCGCTGCTGCGGCCCGACGACCGGATCCGGACCGTGGTCACCGCCGACGTCTACGGGGCGGGGGAGGCGGACGCGCTGCTGGGCCGGGCGCTCGAGGGGATCGCGCGCGGCGCGTACTGCCTGGTCGGCGCCATCGGGCACGACTTCTACACCGGTGCGCGCGAGGGGGCGAAGGGCTTCCCGCGCTTCACCGATCCGGCCCTGCGCGGGCCGGAGGGCTATCGCGACTACGTGCGGATGGCGACCGAGCGCAGCCTCGAGCGCATCGGTGGGGACTCGTTCGACCTGCTCCTGCTGCACAACCCCGATCGCACCGGCTACACGAGCCCGGCGGTCTGGGAGGCGCTCGAGGACGTGCGCGGCGCCGGACTGACCCGCCTGCTCGGCGTCGCCCCCGGGCCGGCGAACGGGTTCACGCTCGACCTGATCGACTGCCTCGAGCGCTTCGGGGACTCGATCGACTGGGCGATGATCATCCTCAACCCGCTGGAGCCGTGGCCCGGGGAGCTGGTGCTACCGGCCGCCCGCTCGGCTGCGGTGAAGCTGATCACCCGCGTGGTCGACTACGGCGGCCTCTTCCACGACGACGTGCGGCCCGGCCATCGCTTCGCCCCCCGCGACCACCGGACGTTCCGGCCCGAGGGCTGGATCGACGCCGGCCGGGAGCGGCTGGAGCGGATGCGGCCCGTGGCGGAGCGGGCGGGCCTGACGATGCTCCAGCTCGCCTGTCAGTGGAACCTCGCCCAGGACCCGGTCCGGTGCGTGGTCCCGACGCTGATCCAGGAGCCTGGCCCCGGCGCCCGGCCTATCGAGGACAAGCGCCGGGAGCTCGCCGCCCTGCCCGTGGAGATCGGGCTGAGCGGCGAGGACGTGGCGGCGATCCGGGCAATCGGCGACAACTCGAACTGCATGGCGCTCAAGGGCGCGTCGCCGGACTTCGAGGGCGATGAGCCGCGCGCCGACGCCTGGCCGCTCAGCGACGAGCTGGCCGCGGTCGCCGAGCGCTGGCGGATCGACCCGGCGCGACAGCTCAGCCGCGTCGCCTGATTCACTTCGCCGCCGATGCGCCGCCTCCGACGCTTCTTCTTCAGCGGGTCGGGCTGGCCCTACCTGCTCGTCCCGTTCATCCCGATCGCCATCGCGCTCGAGATCCTCGCGCACGAGGAGTACACGCTGATCTTCCTCGCCGCCGCGCTCGGCGTGATC
>JALZEZ010000612.1 GCA_030861775.1 Actinomycetota bacterium | reverse complement strand
ATCCACGGCCCCCCGCGCCGCTTGCGGGACGCGGCCGGTCCGGGACGGCCCCGCGCGCCGCATCGCCCCTCCGCGACCGGGCCTCTCCCTATAGTCGCGCGCCGTGCAGGAGAACCCCACCAACGTCGTCGGCCGCCGCGTCCTCGCGTTCCTGGTCGACACGCTGATCGTGTGGGCGGTCATCGCCCTCCTCTGGATCCTCTTCACCGACCGGCTCGACGCGGACACGACCACCGGCGGCGGCTTCGTGATCGGCGACACGCGCTACGGCTTCCACGAGGACTCCAGCGGCAAGCGCGGCGCCTGGGGGATCCTCAGCTTCCTCGTCGGCGCAGTGATCTACGGCGTCCTGCCCGGCCTGCGCGGCACCTCGCCGGGCCGCGCGCTGATGAAGATCCGGGTGGTGAAGCGCGACGGCCAGGTCCCCGGCCTCGGCCGCGGCCTCCTGCGCTGGCTGATCCTGATGATCATCGACCTGTCGATCATCGGCCTCGTCGTGATGCTCGTCCGGAAGGACCACCAGCGCCTCGGCGACATGGCCGCGGGCACCTACACGGTGAAGGCGGAGGACGCGGGCAAGCCGGTCGAGCTGGGCCAGCCGGGCCCCGGCCCGATCGGATACGGGTACGTCCCCCCGCCGACCTACGCCGGGCCGTCCCCCTCGGCGCCCCCTCCGCCCCCGGCGCAGAGCGGCCCCGCCCCGGGCTGGTACGACGACCCGCAGGGCCAGGCCCGCCTGCGCTGGTGGGACGGCCAGCGCTGGACGGACCAGACCAGCGCCTGACGCGGCCGCGCGGTCAGTTCCCGAGCTCCCGCGCCATCCGGTCGACCTGCTCGGGCGTGCCGAACGCGTGGTCGCGCCTGAAGCGGCCGTCCTCGCGGACGAACGCGAGGTTGGTGACGGCGAGCGCGCCGTCGCTCAACCGGATCGCGCCGCCGAAGACGTCGTAGGCGACGAAGCCGCGCTCGCGCATGTAGGGGACGACGTCGTGGAGCTGGGCCGCGCCCGGGACGAGCTCGAAGAACCGCACCTCGAGCAGGACCACCTCGGTCTCGCGCAGCACCTCGGTGGCGCCGTCGAGCACGCTCAGCTCGGCGCCCTCGACGTCCACCTTCAGCACGTACGGCCCCGGTAGGCCCCGCTCGCGCACCAGGTCGTCGATCCGCACCACCGGCACCTCGCGCGCCTCCCCGCCGCTATCGCCGGTCCACGCCCCCAGCACCGACGACATCTCCGGCGCGCGGTGGACCGTGATCGTCGTGCGGCCGGGCGCCGCGCCGGCCGCGGCCGTCACGAGCTCGGCCCGCTCGGGGACGGCGCCGCCGAAGCGGTCGGCGATCGGCTCCACCAGCAGCAGCCGCGCGCGCGGGAACGCCTCCCACAGCTCGGGGGTCCCGTAGCCGACGCCGACGTCGATCACCGTGGCCGGATCGAGGCCGAGCCGCTTCATGTTGTCGAGCACGGCGGCCATCGTCCGCCGCGCGCCTCCGCGCCGGCTCACCTCGATCCCGCGGGCGAGCAGGGCCCGCCTCGCCGCGCGCTTCGCCCGTCCGAGCACGGGCACGACGATAATGCCGAGCCGTGCTCCAACACGTGACCGTCGAGGTGCCGCGCGAGCTGGTGGACGCGTGCGCCGACTTCTGGGCGCTGCTCGGCTTCGAGCGCGTGCAGCCGCCGCCGAGCCTGAGCGAGCGCGCCGTGTGGATGGAGCGCGGCGGCACGCAGGTGCACCTGATGCACGTCGACGAGCCGGTCGTGCCGCCCAAGGGACACGCCGCGGTGGTGGTCGAGGACTACGACCGCGTCTTCGCCGCGCTGCGCGACGCCGGCCACGACCCCGAGCCGCGCCCCGAGCACTGGGGCGTGCCGCGCTGCTTCGTACACGACCCGGCCGGGCACCGCGTCGAGGTCATGGCCGGGCCGCCCACCTGATGCGGACCGCGGTCGTCGGCCACGTGGAGTGGGTCGACTTCGCGCGCGTTGAGCGCGTGCCGGTGGCGGGTGAGATCGTGACCGCGGGGGAGACGTTCCCCGAGGCCGCCGGCGGCGGGGCCGTGGCGGCCGTGCAGCTCGCGCGCCTCGCCGGCGAGTGCACCCTCTACAC
>JALZEZ010000611.1 GCA_030861775.1 Actinomycetota bacterium | reverse complement strand
GGCCCGGCTGGGCCGCGAGCTGTCGCGGGCGTAGCTCGACCGACCCGTACGCCGCGACCCGGAGGCTGAGCGCAGACGGCCCCGGACCGCGGCCCAGGGCCGTCCGACTTCAGGGTGTCGCTAGACCCTCGCCCACCACGAACAACCTGAGCGGACCTCGCACAGCCTGAACCAGTTGATCCCCGTCCGCCAACGCCGGTAGCAGGGGGAGTCAGCGCCGTTGCGGTCCCACGGGCCGAAGTGACGAGCGGGATCGTAATCGAGGTAGTACTGAGCCCGGACGTGGTGACCGTCACGCTCCCTGTCGCACACGGTGATCGACGTGCGGTCATCGCTCACGCATGCGTAGTCGCTCCCGTGCAACACGCACACACGCGCCTGCGCCTGCGACGGTACGGCGACCGCGACCAGCGATGCCACCACGCCCACGGCGAAGAGCCTTTTGATCCTTGCCATTCCAGCCCCCTGTCTCGGCACGCGATCCGGCAACGCCGGTCGGTGCATTTTTTGATCGCTCACTCCCGATACGGACGGCGCCGCCTCGGTGTGACGGCCGCGGTCAGGGCGAACACGGCCGAAGTCATGTGTCGGCGGACCGGTCGCCCGGTTGCTCGGCGCCGACGAACTGGAGCAGGTCGCCGGGCTGACATTCGAGGATCTCGCAGAGACGGGTGAGCGTCGAGAAGCGGATCGCGCGCGCGCGGTTGTTCTTGAGGATGGACAGGTTCGCGTAGGTGACGCCGACGCGCTCGGCGAGCTCGGCCAGCGTCATCTTGCGCTCGAGCAGGACGCGGTCGAGCCGGACTTCGATCGCGTGTGGCTCCTCGGTCATATGGTGTGGCGCTCGAGGTCGCGCAGCTCGGCGCCCCTGCGGAATACCCCCGCGAGGACCAGCACGAGCACTCCGGGCAGGAACTGGAGGACCGAGAGCGTCAGGGTGGGCTCGACCATCGGCAGCACTCCCTCTGTCACGCTCTGCGCGAGGATGTACCGGAGCAGCGCGAGCGCCGGGATCCCCGCCAGCAGCAGCGTTCCGATGACGGCCAGGCGCCGCGTGGCGTCGCTCCGGAAGGGGTCGCCGCGCTCGGCCGCGCGCAGGATCGGCGCCAGCAGCGCGAGGGCGATCGCCGCGAGCAGCCACGGCGCCAGCTCCGCAACCGACCATAGGACCAGCTGGTCCCCGTCGGCCCGCGGCACCGTGGCGACCCCCTTCGCGTCGCTGAGGTACGCGTCTCCCCTGCGCTCGAACCCGGGCACCGGATCGTCGGACCCGTAGGGCCCGCTGGGGTGGAAGCTGCTGAGGATCTCCCCGGTGTCGAGCTCGCCGTGGTACTCGATGCGCGAGTCCGCGATGCCGTCGGCCACGTGCACGCCCGCCCCGATCGCACCACTCGCGACGGCGATCACCGCGAGGATGAGCGCGGCGCGCTCAGGGCTCCGCGCAGCCACCGGCAGCAGCCTGACTCCGATCGCCACCGTGACCAGGACCACCAGGACAACCGCGGATCCGCTGACCAGCCAGAGGACGACGGCGAGCAACATCAGCGCGACGAAGGGGACGTGGACTCTGGCGAACATGGCGGTACCTCTCTTCGCTTGCATATCGACAGTCGATATAAACATATCGAAAAACGATACGCCTGGGCAAGGCCCCTTGTGACAAAAATCCGCTAGCTCGCGCCGCACGCGGCGCAGTGCCGCGTACCCACGCGCCGCGGGGCGCTGCAGCTCGTGCAGGCGCCGACGACGTCACGGCCGCAGCCCGAACAGTGCGAGCCGTCCCCGGTTGGGTAGCCGCAGAACGGGCACTCGCGCCGCCGCACGCGGCGCTCGGGCAGGCGGCGCGCCAGGTAGCGCTGGAGCGCCGCGAAGGCGACGATCGTCATCGCGACGCCCGCGCCCGAGAGCACCAGCACACCGAGGTCGGTGATCTCCACGTAGTCGGTCAGGTAGTCGATCGCCATCACGGCGGCGAACAGCGCCACCGCGGCGACCGCCGCTATCCCCGTCGGCAGCCAGCGCGAACGGCGCCCTCTCTGGCGCGCGAGGAGCGCGTACGCGGCGCCCAGGAGGACGACCACGAGCGCCAGGCGGCGGGCGAAGCT
>JALZEZ010000610.1 GCA_030861775.1 Actinomycetota bacterium | reverse complement strand
CCGGCGTCCTGGGCCTGATCGGCCGCCGCCTCGGCGGCGAGACCGCCGGCCTCGTCGTGGCCGCCGTCGCCGCGGCGCACCCGCTCCTGATCGCCGCCGACGGCTCCCTGATGAGCGAGACGCTCTACGGCCTGTGCGTCGCGACCGCGCTGCTGCTCACTCTCCGCCTGCTCGAGCGGCCGAGCGCGCGCGGAGCAGCGGCGCTCGGCGCGGTCATCGGACTCGCGGCCCTGACCCGCGGCGAGGGCCTCCTGCTCCTCCTGCTCCTCGCGGCACCCGCGCTGTGGCGCCATCGCAGAGAGGCGGCGCTCGCCGCGGTCGCGTTCCTGCTCGTGATCGCCCCCTGGACGATCCGCAACTGGACCGCCTTCGACCAGCCCGTCCTGCTCTCGACCAACTACGCCACCGTGATCACCGGGGCCAACTGCGACCGCACCTACCGCGGCGACGACCTCGGCTTCTGGCGCACCGAGTGCCGCTCGCGGCCGGAGACCCGCAACGAGGCCGAGCAGGCCGCGATCTGGCGCGACGAGGGCCTCGACTACGCGCGTGACCACGCGGGGCGGGCCGCGGCCGTCGTAGTCCCGGTCCGGGTGCTGCGGACCTGGAGCCTGTGGCAGCCGCGCGGGCAGGTGAAGCAGGCCGAGGGCCGCGACCGGACCGTCGAGACGCTCGGCGTGATCGCCTACTTCCTGCTGCTGCCGCTGGCGCTGCTGGGCGCGCTGCGGACGCGCCCGCAGCGGTGGGTCCTGCTGGTCGCCCCGGTGGCGGTCACGATCGTGAGCGTGCTCGCCTACGGCTACGCCCGCTTCCGCCACACGGCGGACCTGTCGATCGTGGTGCTGGCCGGGCTGGCGGTGGCGGACCGGCTCAGAGCACGGGCGTCCGGTACCTGACCGCCCCGCGCACGACCGCGGCGGTCTCCACCAGGTCGTGCACGACGTAGAACGGCGCGACCGCCGGGCCCGCCCCCTCCGAGGCCGCCCGCTTGAGCAGGTGGCGCACGTACGGCGCGCCCAGCCACAGCGCGAGCCAGCGGGCCCGCCGCCGCACGAGCAGCGCCAGCACGGCGCGCGCGAGCAGGTAGTGCGAGCCCTTCCAGAACAGCCCGTAGACGAGGTGCTCGCGCCGCAGCGCCGGGTGCCGGGCGAAGAGACGGATCGACGGCGTCCATCCCCAGGCCACCCGCAAAGCCCCGACCGGCCCCAGCTTGCGCACCCCGTGGTGCACCAGCGCGTCCGGCGCCCACTCGACCCGGGCACCCGCGGCGAGAGCCCGCCACGCCAGGTCCTCGTCCTCGCCCACGGACGGGAACGCCTCGGCGTCGAAGCCCCCGAGCCGCTCGAGCAGCTCCCGCGGGTAGAGGATGTTGCAGGCCTGGTAGTAGGGGCCGGGCTCCTCCACCCAGAGCGAGCGCGCGTACGGGCCGAGCCGGTCCGCCTCGCGCGGGTCCGGGAGCGTGCGGCCCTGGACCACGGCGCCCTGGGCGGCCTCGGCGGCCTCCACCAGCGCGCGCAGCCAGTCCGGGGTGGCCACGCAGTCGTCGTCCACGAACGCGACCAGGGGAGCGCGGGCGAGCGGCCAGCCGTCGTTGCGCGCGGCGGACGGCCCGCCCGCCACCTCGCGCCGCACGTCGCGCAGCTCGAGCGGCGGAGCCTCCACCTCGCCCTCGCGCTCGCGGCGCATCAGCTCGGGGGTCCCGCGCGTCGAGCCGTCGTCCACCACGATCACCTCGAACTCGCGCAGCGACTGATCGCGCAGCGAGTCGAGCAGCCTGCGCAGGCGGCCGACCCGGTCGCGCGTCGGAACCACGACCGACACTCGCGGGCGCTCCACGCGCGGAACCGTAATGATCCGCCGCGTGGCCGAGGCGCCAGACATCGCGGTCGTCGTCCCCTCGCACGACCGACCCCTGCGGCTGCGCTGGCTTCTGAACGCGCTCGAGGAGCAGACGCTCGCGCCCGGGCGCTTCGAGGTGATCGTGGCCCACGACTCGCGCGACCCGGAGACGGAGGCGCTGCTGCGCGACCACCCGCTCGCCGCCGGCGGCACCCTCCGCCACCTCCGCTTCGCGCCCGGCCCGGGCCCGGCCGAGAAGCGCAACGC
>JALZEZ010000074.1 GCA_030861775.1 Actinomycetota bacterium | reverse complement strand
GCGTGGGACTGGCCGTGGACCGAGTCGGCGGCGCGACGGTGAGCGCCCTCGCGGTGGTCAACGCGATCGGCGAGGTGGTGGCGGAGGACGGCAGGGTGCTGGCCGGCGCCTGGCGCGACGGCGGCTACGTGCGGACGGTGGACGCGCTGAAGGGGGGCGTCGAGATGCCCCCGGCCACGCGCGAGTCGACCACCCTCGTGTGCGTGATGACCGACGCGCGCCTCACGAAACGCGAGACCTGGCTCGTGGCGCGGGCGGCGAGCGCGGGCGTGGGCCGGGCCGTGCAGCCGAGCGCGACGGCCTGGGACGGCGACCTCGTCTACGCCCTGGCCTCGGGCACGGTGGAGGTCCACCCCTTCGCGGTCTCGGCGCTGGCCGCGGACGTCACGGCCGCGGCGATCCGCGACGGCGTGCGGCAGGCGGAGGGCACGCCGGACTGCCCGGCGGCCGGCGAGCGGGCGAAAACCTAGTCCCCCGGCGACTTGCGCCGACGCGCCATCGCGCAGAGGATGGGTCAATGGCCCGGCTCGCACGCCTGCTCGCCCTCGCGGCGGCGCTCGCGCTCCCTGCGGCCGCGTCCGCCGCGCCGATCCCCGGCGCGCACTACAGCGGCACGACCGACCAGAACTACCCGATCAACTTCGACGTCTCGGCGGACGGGACGTACCTGACGAACGTCGTCACGACGGTCAATGGCTCCTGCGGCCTTCAGTATTCGACGAACTCCACGTTCGCGTTCCCGATCGCGGGCGACGAGATCTCGGGCGACGATCCCGACGCGGTCCCGTACCTCAGGATGCGCGGCACGTTCACCTCGCCCGAGCAGGCGAGCGGGACGCTCAGCGCGTTCAACGGGACCGGCGGGTCGCCGCTCTTCTGCAACGCGCTCGAGCGGAGGTGGAGGGCCTCGACCGACGCGAGCGCGCCGGGCCCCGGCCCCGTGGACCCCGGCCCCGGGCCCCCGAGCACACCATCGATCACGATCAGCGCCCCGAGCGGAGTCCTCCTCCAGCCCTCGCTGAAGAGCGGCTTCATCGTCCCGGTCACGGTCGACCAGGCCGCCACCCTCAGCGCCAAGCTGATCCTGGGCAAGAAGGACGCGAAGAAGTACGGGCTTGGCAAGAAGGCCGTGACGGTCTCGAAGGCCTCGGCCGCCGGCGGCGCCGACTCCGCCCTCGAGTTCAAGTTCAAGAAGGCCGTGGCCAAGAAGCTGAAGAAGGCGAAGAAGCTCAAGTTCGTGCTCGAGGTCACGGCCACCGCGGCCGACGGCACCAAGAGCACAGCCACCGAGACGCTCACGCTCGGCTCCTGAACGACCGAGGGCCGCCCCGGGGGACGGCCCTCGAAACACTCGCCTGTTGGCGCGAAGCCTAGGCGCTGCGCGGCGCGGAGCCTAGGCGGTGGCGGCCGCCGGCTCGGAGACCTGCCGCGGCAGCAGCACCTCGCGCGCGATGACCAGCCGCTGGATCTGCGAGGTGCCCTCGTAGAGCTGCATGATCTTCGCGTCGCGCATCAGCTTCTCGACCGGGTACTCCTTGATGAATCCGTACCCGCCGTAGACCTGGACGGCGTCGGTGGTGACCTCCATCGCGCTGTCGGCGGCGAACCGCTTGGCGTGCGAGGAGGCGAGCGTGTTGCGCTTGCCCTGGTCGAGCAGCACGGCCGACTGCCAGGCGAGCAGGCGGGCGGCCTCGATCTTGGTGGCCATGTCGGCGATCAGGAACTGGATCGCCTGGTGCATGGCGATCGGCACGCCGAACTGCACGCGCTCCTTCGAGTACTCGGTGGCGAACTCGAACGCCGCGCGGGCGATGCCGACGGCCATCGCCGCGACCCCGGGCCGCGTGTGGTCGAGGGTCTGCATCGCGAGCTTGAAGCCGTGGTTCTCCTCACCGAGGAGGTTCCCGGCGGGCACGCGGACGTCGTTGAAGGAGATCGTGGCGGTGTTCGAGGCGCGCTGCCCGAGCTTGTCCTCCTTCTTGTCCACCGTCACGCCGTCCCACTCGCGCTCGACGACGAACGCCGAGATGCCCTTGTGGCCGGCGTCCTTGTCGGTCTTGGCGTAGACCGTGTAGAAGTCGGCGTAGCTGCCGTTGGTGATGAAGCACTTCGAGCCGTTGATGACGTACTCGTCGCCCATCTTCACGGCGGTGGTGCGCATGCCGGAGACGTCGGAGCCGGCGTCGGGCTCGGTGAGGCAGAACGAGGCCAGCTTGGGGGCCTCGGCGAGCATGCCGAGGTACTTCTTCTTGGTCTCCTCGGAGCCGCCGAGGATGATCGGCGTGGTGGCCAGGCCGTTGCAGGAGAGCGACGTGCCGATGCCCGAGCAGCCCCAGCCCAGCTCCTCCTCGATGAGCGTGCCGCTCATGTAGTCGATGCCGGGCCCGCCGTACTCCTCCGGGAGATGGCTGTTCATCAGGCCGAGCTCCCAGGCCTTCTCGACGATCTCCTGGGGCCAGGTGCCTTCCTTGTCGTACTCCCACGCGACCTTGCGGATCTCGTTCTCCGCGAAGTTGTGGGCCATCTCGCGCAGGTCCTTCTGCTCGTTGGTAAGCGTCAGATCGACCACTCGTGCTCCTTGTGTGGCGCCGCGGGCGGCCGCGGCGGGCGGTTCAGTCGAAGTCCGATTGACTCGTCAGTCAATTACCACCATGGTAGCGACTCAGCCCGTCAGGACCCGCACGAGCACGTAGATCCCGAGCGCGATCACCGCGACGGTGACCAGGACCAGGCCGAGCTGGTCCGGATAGATGGCCGGGCGGCTCGGGGCCATCGTCCGGCGGCGTAGACGGCGCCACACAATGCTCCAAACTGTAGGTGTGGAGGATTCATTCGGCACGGTGGTCATCGTGATCGTGATCCTGGCCACCGTGGCCGCGGCCGTCGCGTTCGTGGGGGCCGGCCGCGCCTACGACCGGATCGGAAAGGGCGGGTTCTCGCTCGACCAGCCCGACCGCCCGCCGGGCCCCGCCCCGGGCAGCGCCGCGGCGAACGCGGAGGCGGCGGCGGAGATCCGCCAGATGGTCGAGGCCAAGTCCGCCCGGCGCGAGGCGCGCGGCGAGGCGCCGCTCGACATCGACGCCGAGATCGCCGCTCTGACCCGCCCGGCCGGCCACGACGAGGCCCTGCGCGACGAGGTCCGCCAGCTCGTGATCGCGCGCAACGAACGGCGTGTGAGGCGGGGCGAGCCGGAGCTCGACGTGGAGTCCGAGGTCGACCGCCAGCTCCGCGACCTGAACGCTTAACGCGGAGGAGCCCCATAAAGACGGCGCGTTCGGGTATAGATACCGGCCGATGGCAGCCAGCGACCGCAAGTTCGAGCTCGACGAGATCATCGTCCGGCCCGGCATGTACTTCAACCCGCAGACCGAGGTGCTGGTCCTCGTGGACGACTCCGCCTCGCTCGACAACGAGATCTTCAACCTCGAGGACTTCGAGGGCGCCGACTGGGTGCTGGTCTCGGACGAGCTGCCCGTGGACGAGGCCAAGCGCGACGAGCTGATGGAGGGCTTCCAGGCCAGCTACACCGGCGGCGACGGGCGCGACGTGGCGCTCGACGACGAGGACGAGCAGGAGCGCCTCGACCGGGTCGACGCCGACGAGGATCCCGACCCGGACGTGGTCGAGGAGCTCGAGTAGCGGCGCCACCCTCGTAGGCTCTCGCCCGCGTGAAGCGCCCAGTCTTCCTCCTGGCGGTCTTCATCCCGGTCGCGATCGGGCTCGAGATCGCGCACGCGGACCCGGTCCTGATCTTCTCCGCGGCCGCGCTCGGGGTGATCCCCACCGCGGCCCTGATGGGCATGGCCACCGAGGAGCTGGCGGCCAAGTCCGGGCCCGGCATCGGCGGCCTCCTCAACGTCACGTTCGGCAACGCGCCCGAGCTGATCATCGCCTTCTTCGCGCTGCTCGAGGGCCTCCAGGAGGTCGTCAAGGCCTCGATCGTGGGCTCGATCGTCGGGAACATCCTGCTGGTGCTCGGGGCGGCGATGCTGGTGGGCGGCTGGAACCGCGAGAAGCAGACCTTCAACGCCACCGCCGCCGGGGCCCAGTCGGCCATGCTCCTGCTCGCGCTGGCGGCGCTGATCCTGCCCGCGCTGTGGCAGCTGATCCACGGCGGCGGCCTGCCGGCCGTGGGCGAGGAGCGGGTGGACTTCGGCTCCGACCTCGAGCACCTCTCGTTCGGCGTGGCGATCGTGCTGATGGTCAGCTACGTGGCCGGTCTCTTCTTCTCGCTGAAGACCCACCGCCAGCTCTTCAACCCCTACACCGAGGAGGAGCACCACGAGGAGACGCTCGGCTGGTCGGTGAGGAAGTCGCTGGCGATGCTGGGCGGGTCCGCCGTGGCGGTGGGCGTGATGAGCGAGATCCTGGTCGGCTCGATCTCGCACGCGTCCGAGGACATCGGCCTGTCCGAGTTCTTCGTCGGCGTCTTCATCGTCGCGATCGTGGGCAATGCGGCCGAGCACTGGGTGGCCGTGCTGGTGGCGGCGAAGAACAAGATGGACCTGGCCGTGAACATCGCGATCGGCTCCAGCGCGCAGATCGCCCTGTTCGTGGCGCCGATCCTCGTGCTGGCCTCGTTCGTGGTCGGCGACAACCCGATGGCGCTCGTCTTCAACGGCTACGAGATCGGCGCGCTGGTGCTGGCCGTGCTGATCGCGAACTTCCTCACCCAGGACGGCGAGTCGAACTGGTTCGAGGGCGTGCAGCTACTGGCTCTTTACGCGGTCTTCGGACTCGTCTTCTTCTACGCCTGAGCGGTCGGCGAGCAGGCTCGCGACGATCCCGATCGTGAAGGCCAGGGCGACGCCGGCCAGGCTGGCCTCCGGGCTGATCTTCACCAGGTCCTCGATCAGCAGCTTCACCCCCACCAGCGCGAGCACGATCGCGATCGTCTCGTCCAGGTAGCGGAAGCGCTTGATCAGCGCCTCCACCAGCACGAACAGCGCCCGCAGGCCCAGCAGGGCGAAGACGTTGCCCATCCAGATCAGGAAGCCGTCGGTGGTGATCGCGAACGCGGCCGGGATCGAGTCGATGGCGAACGCGATGTCGGCGAAGATCATCGCCACCAGGCAGAGGAACAGGGGCGTGACGTGGCGCGTGCCCTCCCGCTTGACGAACCAGTGGCGCCCGTGGAAGTCGCCGGTCACGGGGAAGACGCGCCGGACCGCTCGGACCATGAGGTTCTTGTCGGGATCGACGTTCTCGGCGACCCCCCTCAGGATCCGGTAGGCCAGGACCAGCAGGCCCACCCCGAGCACGTAGATCACGAAGTGGAACCGCTCGATCAGGGCGACGCCGCCGAGGATGGCCAGGCCGCGCAGGACGAGCGCGTACGCGATGCCCCAGAACAAGAGCCGCGCACGCTGCTCGTGAGGCACGCCGAAGTAGGCGAACAGCAGGATGAAGACGAACAGGTTGTCGAGCGAGAGCGAGCGCTCGATCAGGTAGACGGTCGTGTAGAGGACGGCGTCCTCGCCGTCGCGCAGCGCGGCGATCACGAAGCCCGCGACCAGGCTGATGACGAGCCACCCGATCGACCAGATCGCGCCCTCGCGGAAGGTCGGCTCGCGACCGCGCGCGAAGAAATGCAGGTCGAGCCAGAGGAAGACCAGCAGGGCGGCGACGAGGATCGCCCACGGAGCGAGGTCGGTGAGCATCAGCGCAGCAACTCGTTGCAGCGCGCCAGCGCGGCGGTGTCGTCCGGCTTCGCCCGGTCGATGCACTCGCGGTAGGCCTGGATCTGCTCGGGCGACGGCTGGCCCGGGGTGCCGGGCTGGGGCGTGCCGGTCGTGGCCCCGAACAGCAGGCCCAGGATGCCGCGGCCACCGAGCAGCCTGTTGAGGTCGCTCATCGGGCGCGACGAGGGCGGGTCCTCGATGCTCTGCGGGCGGCCCACCTCGGTCAGCTCCACGTCCAGCGTGATCGTGCCCCCGCTCAGGCCGTTCAGCCGCCGCCGGCTGTCCTCGGGGACCTCGAAGGCCAGGTCGAGCGAGAAGCGGCGGATCTTGCCGTCGTCGCGGCCCACGTAGACGTCGAGCTTGGGGTCGTCCACCACGTCGCCGATGCTCTCGATCTGCTCGTCGTCCAGCGTCGCGGACGCCGAGCCGGTCCGGGCGACGACCCCGTTGAGGTCGCGCAGCGCCTTCGCCACGTCCACGTCGGCGCGCACGTGGCGCGTGGGCTCCCCGTTGATGTCGGTCTCCCCCTCGTCCTTCGCGCCGGCGACCCAGTCGATCGGATTGGCGCCGAAGCGCGGGCCCGACGCCGGCCCGCTGTTCAGCCGCTTCACCGTCTCGTCGCTGACCGCGTACGCGGTCCCGCCGAAGCGCACGTAGGCGCGCTCGCCGGTGGAGAGCAGCCCCAGCGAGAAGGTCTGGCCCCCGCCGGAGATCTCCACGTCGAGGTCGGCGTCCGGCAGCTTCCCGCGCGGCCCGGAGCGGTACGGGCCGACCAGCTTGACCTTCACCGGCCCGCGCTGCTGCGGGATGCCCTCCAGGTTGGCGGTCAGGTCGATCGAGAGCTTCGCGCTGCCGATCGTGGCCCCGAAGCCCTCGCGCAGGATCTTGCGCGCCTCCTCGTCGTTGCCATCGCCGTTGCAGCCGGCGAGCAGCAGTACGGCGGCTGCTAGAAGTACCGGCGCGCGCAAGGGGTTCGACTCTACAAGCTGTAAACCGTGACCAGAATCACCTGCTCAACATGCGTTTTCCTGCTCGCGCTGGCACTCGCCGCGCCGGCGCAGGCCGCGCCGATCCTCCACTGGGACGGGGAGACGCTCGAGCAGCGCGACGACCCGGCGCTGCCGCCGCCGTCGCTCAGCGACCCGCCCGCCCCGGCCGGCCCGTGCGAGCAGCAGCAGCCGCTGCGTGCGAGCGCGACCAGCGTGAACCAGGCCATCGACCGCGCCCGCTCGCGCAAGCAGGTCACGACCGACCAGGCCGCGGACTACAAGCGCATCTACAGGGAGGCGAAGTCCACCCGCGCCCGGCTGAGCGGGAGCTACCGCAACGAGCTCTCCAGCGTTATCTCCACGCTCGAGCGGATCGCCGCCGCCGACCGCCTGACCGGCAGCCGCATGCCCGCGCTCTTCCTCCAGCTCGACCGCAACGACGAGTTCTGGGGCGGCGACCCCAAGTTCCCCGCCCGCGAGGACGTGCCGGAGGAGCCCTGCCGCCGGGCCCAGACCGGGCGGGCCGGCTCGCGGATCCAGTTCTACGGCAGCGAGATCGTCTACCAGTACTACCCCGGCAACGGGCTCCAGATCCAGCCGCTGGCGAACTTCGGCAAGGCCAACGGGATCTACACCGCCTGCCGCCGCAAGGAGGAGCGCTGCGACGAGGCGGCGCTGCGCAAGCTGCTCGACGAGCTCGTCGCGATCCGCTCCTCGCGCGGCGGCTTCACCACCTGGGAGTACTGGTTCGCGTTCAGCGGCGGCGCGCCGCCGTGGGTGAGCGGAATGGCCCAGGGCACGGCCCTCCAGGCGCTCACGCGCGGCTCGGTCCTGCTGAAGGAGCCCTCGTACATGCGGGTGGCGAAGACGGCGCTGGGGCTCTTCGAGAAATCCACGCCCACCGGCGTGCGCGCCCGCGGCGAGGGCGGCGGCGCCCACTACGCGCTGTACTCGTTCGCACCCGGCCTGCGCGTGCTGAACGGCTTCCTCCAGACCATCACCGGCATCTACGACTACGCCCGCACGGCCAAGGACGACCGCGCCATGCGCATCTTCCGTGCCGGCGACCGCTCCGCCCGCCGCGAGGTGCCGCGCTACGACACCGGCGCCTGGTCGCTCTACAGCCAGGGCGGGGCCGAGTCCGACCTCAACTACCACAACGTCGTCACCGACTTCCTCGAGAACCTCTGCTCACGCACGAAGACGGGCGTCTACTGCCAGAAGGCCGACCGCTTCAACGCCTACAAGAAGGCCGCCCCGCGCGTCTCGTACAAGGGCCCGTCGCGCGCGCGCCGCGGCCGCCGCACCGCGCTCGCGTTCACGCTCAACAAGGTGTCGTGCGTGACGGCCACGATCAAGGACGCCTCCGGGAGGCAGGTCTACCGCAGCCAGATCAAGTTCTTCCGCGGCCGCCGCTCGTTCACGTGGGCGCCGCGCGACGCGGGCACCTACACGCTCGAGATCGACACGCTCGACCTGCGCAAGAACCGGACCGTGATCACGCGCACGATCACGGTTCGGAGCGGCTGAACGCGGATACGATGGGCGGTTCATGCCGCCCCGGACCATCCTCTACACGGGCAAGGGAGGCGTCGGCAAGACCAGCGTCGCCGCGGCCACCGCGCGCCGCTGCGCCGCCGCCGGAATGCGCACGGTGATCGTCTCGACCGATCCCGCGCACAGCCTCTCCGACTCGCTCGAGGTCGAGCTCGGCAGCTCCCCCACCCCGTGCGGCGACCTGCTCTGGGGCCAGGAGGTGCAGGCCCAGGAGGAGATGGAGCGCCACTGGGAGGCCGTGCAGGACTGGATGGGCGAGCTGCTTGCCGAGCGCGGGATCGACCGCATCACCGCCGACGAGCTGACCGTGCCGCCGGGCATGGACGAGATGTTCTCGCTGCTCCAGATCAAGGACCACCACGAGGCCGGCGAGTTCGACGCGGTGATCGTGGACTGCGCGCCCACCGGAGAGACCCTGCGGCTGCTCTCGTTCCCCGACGTGGCGAGCTGGTGGCTCGAGAAGGTCTTCCCGATCGAGCGGCGCCTGATGGCGGCCGCGCGGCCGTTCGCGAAGAGCCTGCTCGACGTGTCGCTGCCGACCGAGCGGGTCTTCGACGACGTGGAGCGGCTCGTCACCAGCCTGGGCTCGGTCAACGAGATCCTGCGCGACCGCTCCACCACCTCGATCCGCCTGGTGATGAACCCCGACCGCATGGTCATCCGCGAGGCCATGCGCACCTACACCTACCTGAACCTGTACGGCTACCTGACCGACGCCGTGGTGGTGAACCGCGTGTTCCCCGAGGAGGCCGCCGACGGCTACTTCGCCGGCTGGCGGGCGGTGCAGCAGGAGCAGATGGAGCTGGTGCGCTCGGCGTTCGCGCCCGTGCCGATCTTCACCGCGCCGTACATGGAGCAGGAGGTGCTCGGCGGGGCGATGCTCGACCGGCTCGCCGAGGAGCTGTTCGGGGGGGCCGAGGCGCAGGCCGTGCTGCACCGGGACCTGTCGCAGGAGCTCGTGTCGAGCAACGGCACGGCCATCCTGCGCCTGGCGGTGCCGTTCGCGGAGAAGGGCGACATCGACCTGAAGAAGATCGGGCTCGAGGTGGTCGTGCGCGTGGGGGGACAGAAGCGCACGATCATCCTGCCGGCGACGATGGCCGCCTACCGCCCGCGGTCGGCGAGCTTCGAGGACGGGGCGCTGAGCGTGCGCTTCGAGAAGGACGAGGATGGAGCAGCAGCAACAGCAGCAGTCGACTAACGGCGTCCCGCCGCCCGACCTCTCCGGGCTGGTGGCGATCCTCGAGGCCCTGCGCCGCGCGATCCCGGTCGAGCTCCAGGAGCAGTTCAACACGCTCCAGCGCGAGCTGCTCCTCACGCTCCGCGCCCTGATCGACTGGTACCTGGAGCGGCTGGACAAGCCCGAGCTGGCGCCGCAGGTCGAGGACATCCCGATCGATTGAAGACCTGGGTCCTCACCGGCTCCCCGGAGAACTTCGAGGCCACGCGCGAGCACGGCTTCCGCGTGATCGGAATGAAGGAGGGGCGGCGGCGGATGGCCGAGCAGATCGAGCCGGGCGACCGGATCGTCTTCTACCTCACGCGGATCAAGGAGTTCGCCGCGATCGTGCGCGTGACCGGGCCGATGTACGAGGACCGCTCGAAGATCTGGCCGGGCAAGCCGGGCAAGGCCGACCCGTACCCGTGGCGGTTCGAGACCGAGCCCGAGCTGGTGCTGGAGGAGGGCGAGTACGTCCCGGCCGAGGAGCTCGCCGGCGATCTCGAGCACGTGCGCAAGTGGCCCCGCGAGCACTGGACGCTCGCCTTCCAGGGCCAGCTCCGGACCGTGCCGGAGTCGGACGCGCGGGTGCTCGAGGAGCGCATGCGCCGCGCCGCGGTGCCGCGATGACGCGCCGGTTCAGCGTCGAGGAGGCCAACGCCGCCCTGAGCTGGGTGACCGAGCGGATCGAGCGGCTGCGCTCGGCGCGCGTCGCGCTCACCGACGAGGAGGTGCGCGAGGCGCTGTCCGAGGCGGCCCCCACGAACGGCGGCGGCGAGCCGGGCCGGGCCGTGTCCGAGGCCTTCCTCGAGATGCGCTCCGCGCTCATGGACCTCCAGGAGCAGGAGATCGTTCTGCGCGACCTCGATCGCGGCCTCGTCGACTTCCCCGCGGAGCGCGAGGGGCGCGAGGTCTTCCTGTGCTGGGAAGAGGGTGAGCCGGAGATCGGGTACTGGCACGACCTCGACTCGGGCTATGGCGGACGTCAGCCGCTCTGAGCCGCGGCCCGCCGCCCCGAAGCTGTCGCTGGCCGGCACCTGGCGGCGCCTGAACTTCGAGCAGCGCGCGGCGGCGGTGGGCGCTGTGCTCCTGATCGTCTCGACGCTCGGGCCGTTCTCGTTCGTCGAGGCCGCGATGGTGCTGATCGGGGCGGCGGTGCTGTTCCTGCTGCGCAAGCGGGCGGAGGGGAAGGTCTTCCACCTGCCGTTCGGGGACGGAGCCGTGATCGCCGCCGCCGGCGCGTGGGCGGGGTTCCTGATCGTGGTGCGCATGATCGACTTCGCCCGGCCGCTCGGGCAGAGCCTGCTCGCGCTCGTATGCGCGGCGATCCTGATCCTGGCCGGGCTGCGCGAGCGCGCCGTGCGGCCGCCCGACGACCTGCCCCCGGGCACGGCGGAGCCGGGCC
>JALZEZ010000315.1 GCA_030861775.1 Actinomycetota bacterium | reverse complement strand
GGACAGCAGCGGGCCTGGCCGCGTACGGCTTGTTCGAGCTGGTCCGCGCGCTCGACCCGGCATTCCTGGCGTGGGATGAGGCGGGCCGCTACCTGACAGGCGCGGTGATCGTGGCCGCGGCGGCCTACCAGCTGACGCCGCTCAAGCGGGCCTGCCTCGTGAAGTGCCGCAGCCCGATGATGTTCCTCGCCGAGCGCTGGCGCCACGGCCGGCGGGGTGGCCTGGAGCTCGGCTTGCGGCACGGCGCCTGGTGCCTCGGCTGCTGCTGGGCCCTGATGGCGGCGCTGTTCGCCGTCGGCGTGATGAGCCTCGGCTGGATGGCGCTGATCGCCGCGTTCATCGCCGCGGAGAAGCTGCTGCCGTGGCCGGCCGTCGCGCGCCGCTCGGTGGCGGTGCTGCTGCTCGCGCTGGGCATCGGCGTCGCGTTTGCGCCCGGCGACGTGCCGGGGTTCTCGGAGCCCGAGTCCGCCGCGCCGATGGAGATGGAGATGGAGATGAAGATGGAGATGCGCTGAGCCGCCGGCTCAGGCGCCGAGCGCGCGCGCGATCACCATCTGCTGCACCTCGTCGGTGCCCTCGCCGATGGTCAGGATCTTCGCGTCGCGGTAGTGCCGGCAGACCGGGTACTCCTCGATGTAGCCGTAGCCGCCGTGGATCTGCACGGCCTCCTCGGTCGCGCGCACCGCCAGGCGGCCGGTCTTGAGCTTCGCCTTCGCCGCCACAAGGGTGAACGAGCGGCCCTGGTCCTTGAGCCAGGCGGCGTGGTAGGTCATCAGGCGGGCGGCCTCGATCTCGGTGGCCATGTCGGCGAGCTTGCCCTGGATCGCCTGGAACTTCGAGATCGGCTGGCCGAACGCGCGCCGCTCCTTGGCGTAGGCGAGCGCCTCGTCGAGCGCCCCCTGCGCCAGCCCCACGCCCATGGCGGCCACGCCGATGCGGCCCCCGTCGAGCGTCTGGAGGAACTGCTTGAAGCCCTGGCCGCGCGGGCCGAGCAGGTTGTCCGCGGGCACGCGCGCGCCGTCGAACGAGAGCGGCCGCGTGTCGGAGGCGTTCCAGCCCATCTTGCGGTACGGCTCGCCCTGCTCGTAGCCCGGCGTTCCCTTCGGGACGATGAGGTTCGAGATCTCGTTCTCGCCGGTGCGCGCGGTGATGGCCACGTGGCCCGAGATGTCGGTGCCGGCGTTGGTGATGAACTGCTTGGCTCCGTCGATGACCCACTCGCCGTCCTCGAGCGTCGCCCTGGTCTTCACGTTGCCGGCGTCCGAGCCGGCCTCCGGCTCGGTCAGCCCGAACGCCCCGAGCTTGCGACCGCTGCACAGGTCCGGCAGCAGCTCCTCCTTCTGCTCGTCGGTGCCGAAGGCGTAGACCGGCCAGGTGCCGAGCGAGGTGTGCGCGGCCATCGTGATCGCCACCGAGGAGTCCACCCGGGTCAGCTCCTCGACCGCGATCGCGTAGGAGAGGTTGTCGGTCCCGCCGCCGCCGTACTCCTGCGGGAACGGCATCCCCATCAGCCCCAGGTCGCCGAGCTGCTTCACGATCTCGTACGGGAAGCGCTTCTCGCGGTCGAGCTCCTCGGCCACCGGCCGGACCTCGTTCTGGGCGAAGTCGCGGACCAGGTCGCGGATGTGGCGCTGCTCGTCGGTCAGGTCGAAGTGCACGGCGCGCCATCGTATTGCGGGCGCGGGTCGATCCCGTGTCCGATCCGCGCGCTAATCTGAATCTGTGCCGTAGAGCGGCACTACGAGTTCACCTGAGGTGGCTCGTGCAGGACCACAACCCAACCCGAGACGGGAAGGAGGGTTCGCCCAGTGAGCGAGCTCATGATGAAGGGGGCTGTGCGCCCCGCAAAGGTGATGTTCGAGTACCGCGTGGGTGAGGACTGGCGCACGCAGCACACGATCGAGCACGGGGTCAATCCGCCCGCCGAGTTCGTGGTCACCTTCGATCTCGTGGATCTGACGCCCAAGCAGCGCGAGCGCGCGCTGCGGCTCGCCGCACCCGCGTCGCAGGTGTCTCGCACTCGCAATCCGTTCCTCCGGCATCCGGAGCTGGCACATCCGACGGATGATGTCGAGGCCGTCCTCAACGCGTGGGAGGACCACCTCGCGAAGGTCGATCTCGAGTCGCTCAACGAAGGCGACGCGGGCGACAGCGAGGTCTCGCGGGCAGAGTTCCTACGCGAGATGGGCGCGTGGGTCGCGCAACACGGATCGACGCGGCTGCGTCGTGCGCTCGAGCGCGGCTACCGGGCGACCGGGATCTACGTCGAGGAGCGCGCGCTCAAGGAGATGCCGGACTTCTTCTTCGATCGCGACGGCAGGGTGGTCTTCCGGGAAGCACTGAATCCGTCCGCCGAAGCACTCGAGCTCGAGACCCAGACGCTCCAGAGAATGGCTGATCACTCCCGGGCGGCGAGCGAAGTCCGGATCGTGTGGATGACCGACGCTCCTAGCGAATGGCCTGACGAACTTCTCCCGGGCGAGGCGATCTTCGTGAAGTTCCTGGGTCATGGACGGCTTTTCCGGCCCGTCGCCGACACCGACCTTGCGCTTCGTGCGCTCGCGTGGGAGGCCCGATGAAGGGATCGAGCGAGTTCAACATGCTGATGGCGATGATCGCCGTCGCTGCGCTGGTGTTGACCGCGATGGGGGTCGGTATCGCGATAGGCCTGGCGATCTAAACCGACACATCCACGGCTGAGAAGCGTCACCTACGTAACCCACCCGTAACTTCGCGCCGCGTAGCTTCGCGCCATGGGCGAGCGTGGGCAGGCGAGCATCGAGTGGGTATGCGCGGTCTTGCTCGTCACCGTCGTCCTCGGCGCGGCGGGCGCCGGGCTCGGCGACGTCGACGGGCGCTCGTACGGCGGCTGGCTCGCGCACACGCTCGTCTGCGCGGTGCGCGGCGGGTGCGAGCAGCAGCGCGACGCCCTCGCCCGCGCCTACGGCGAGCGCGACGCCGAGCTGGTCCGCCGCTACGCGCCCAACCTCGTCTACGAGCGCGGCACGCTCACGCTGCCGGTGGACTTCCGCACCTGTCGCTCGCACCGCTGCTCGGACGCGCCCGACGACCGCGACCTCGACGCCCACCGCACGACGCGCGGCGCCCACCCGGCCACGGCGTTCACCCACGTCGTCCACCGCGACGGCGAGACCTTCATCCAGTACTGGCTCTACTACCCCGACTCCACCAGCACCGTGGCGAACGCGGCCGGGATCTGGAACAAGCTGGACCGCACGCGCTGGTCGACCATGCCCGGCTATCCCGGATACCACCCCGACGACTGGGAGTCCGTGCAGGTCCGCGTCGCCCCCGACGGCCGCGTGCGCACCCGCGCCAGCTCCCACCACGGCTACCAGTGGTGCAAGCAGCGCCGCTGCAAGAACGACTGGGGGCCGTGGACCGGCTGGTCGCGCGTCTTCCGCGGCAGCCACGCCGGCCACATCCCGGAGCGGCTCGAACGCGAGCGGACCACGACCTCCGCCGGCCTGCGCCTGGTTCCGATCGAGTCGCTCGACACCGACGCGTACGAGCCGCTCGACGAGGGCATCACGCCGCCGTGGCGCAAGAAGGTCTACAGCGACCCGCTGAGCGACTCCACGTCGTGAAGCCGCGCCTCTCCTTCGTCCAGGCTTTACGGTCCCGGCGTGGCACGGGCCGCGGTCGCGCTGATCACGCTGCTTGGCGGCATCCGACGCTTCGCGACCCTCGACGACCAGAGCATCTGGCGCGACGAGGCGCTCACCGTGTGGCAGTCCTCGATGGGGCTCGGCGACATGCTCGCCAAGCTGCCCGACGCCGAGGGCCATCCACCGCTCTACCCCCTGCTCGAGTGGGCGATGGTGCACGCGTTCGGCGACGGCGAGCTGGCGGTCCGCACGCTCTCGGCGCTCGCCGGCACGGCGGCCATCCCGGTCCTGTACGCGGCTGCGCGCACGCTCGCATCGCCGCGGGCGGGCCTGATCGCGGCGGCCCTCCTCGCCGCGAGCCCCTTCCATCTCTGGTACTCGCAGGAGGCGCGCCCGTACGCGCTGATGATCCTCCTCGCCGCGATCTCCTTCCTCGCGTTCGCGAAGCTCACGACCGCCCCGGAGCGCCGCTGGGTGGTCGTGTGGGCGGTGGCGTCGTCGCTCGCGCTGGCCACCCACTACTTCTCCGCCTTCCTCCTGGTGCCGGAGGCCCTCTGGCTGCTCCGCACCGTCCCCATCCGCCGCGCGGTGGCGCTCGGGGTGGGAGCACTGGCGGCCACGGGCGCGGCCCTCCTCCCGCTGCTGCTGGACCAGCGCGGCGACTCGGACGCCCTCTGGGTCAAGGGCGCGGCCGGCACGCTGCGGCTCAGGGGGATCGCCGAGGACCTGCTGCTCGGGCCGGAGGTCCATCGCACGGCCGCGTTCGCGCTCGCGGTGCTCGTGCTCGCGGGCGCGGCGGCCGCGCTCATCCGCGCCGCGCCGGACGAGCGCCGCCCCGTGCTCGTCACCGCCGGGCTACTCGCCGCCGGCCTTGCGATCCCGGTCCTGCTCAAGCTCGCCGACCTCGACTACATGCTCAGCCGCTACGTGGCCGTGCTGCTCGTGCCGCTGCTGGTGACGATCGCGCTCGCGCTCGCGGTCCGGGCCGCCGGCGTGGCGGGCCTGGCGGGCGCCGCGGTCCTGTGCGCGGCGATGCTGGCGATGGGCGCGCTCGCCGAGACCGACGACGACGCCCAGCGCGAGGACTGGCG
>JALZEZ010000314.1 GCA_030861775.1 Actinomycetota bacterium | reverse complement strand
CACCGGCGACGCCCGCCGCAACGAGATCGGCGGCGGCGCGGGCAACGACCGCATCTTCGGCCTGGGCCACGCCGACTGCCTCTTCGGCGGCGCGGGCGACGACCTGCTGGACGGCGGCGCGGGCAACGACGACCTCCACGGCGACGCCGGTCACGACCGCCTGAAGGGCGGCGCGGACTCGGACGAGCTGTCCGGCGGCTCCGGCAACGACCGCCTGACCGGCAACGGGGACGAGGACTACCTCGTCGGCGGCGCCGGGAACGACGTGCTGGGCGGCGGCGCGGGCTACGACATCGTGCGCGCGGGCGCCGGCAACGACGTGATCGACGCCACCGGCAGCGGCTTCGACCGGGTGGACTGCGGCGCGGGCCGCGACCGGGTCAAGGCCGGGCGCGGCGATCGGCTGCGCAACTGCGAGCGAGTCGTCTACGCGGATTGAGCGGCGGGCGCCGCCGCGTTAGGCTCAGCCCGTGCTCGGCCAACTGACGTTCAGGGAGGGCTCGCCCGCCGACCTCGCGGGCACCTTCGAGCTCTCCCAGGTCGCGATGCACGACGCGGCCGTCCGCCAGGGCGTGCTTCCCGCCGGCTCCGCGCTCCGCGACGACCGCATCGAGGCCGACTGGCGGCGCCAGCGCGGCCTGATCGAGTTCCTGGCCGCCCAGGAGGGGCGCTACCTGATCTGCGACGGAGCCGACGGCCCGCTCGGCTACGCCCGCACGGTGCGCTTCGACAGCATGGAGCAGCTCACCGAGCTGATGGTCGCCCCCGGCCACCAGCACCAGGGGATCGGCCGCCGGCTGCTGGAGGAGTGCTGGCCCGGCGCCCCGACGCCGGAGCTGGGCCGCGTGGTGGTCGCGGCCGGCTCCACCACCGACCTCACGCTCTACACCGAGTTCGGCACGATGCCGGTGGCCGGCCACTGGCACATGCGCGCCCGCACGGAGGACTACGTGCCGCTGCGCACGGCCGAGGTGGACATGGTCGAGCCGGGCGTGCACGTGCTCACGCCGGAGCGGGCGTGCGAGGAGTGGTGCCGGCTCGAGCCCGACGCGATCGGCCACGAGCGCGCGGCGCTGCACGAGTTCTTCGCCCGCGAGCGCTCCTGCCTGGCCCTGCCCGGCGAGGACGAGCGGCCCGCGGCGCTGTGCTGGGTGAGCTCCGACGGCGAGATCGGGCCCGCCATCGCCGCGGCGGCCGGGGACCTCGTGCCGGTGATCCTGGCCGCGCTCGACCGGGTGGCGAAGACCCAGGAACCCGACACCCTGAGCGTGTTCGCGACCTCGCTGAGCTGGTGGCTCCTGCGGCGGCTGCGGCGGCTCGGCTTCCAGGTCTTCTGGCCGAGTTGGGTGCTGTGCTCGATCCCGCTCCCGGGCCTCGATCGCTTCGTCCCCACCAGGCCGCCGCACGTGCTCTGAGACACTGATGCCATGAGAGAACAAGCCTCCAACATCGGTGGGAAGGTCCTGGCGGCGGCGGTACTGCTGATCGCCGGCTGGATCCTCCTCAAGTTCGTCCTCGGCTTCCTCACCTGGCTGGCCACCGTGGTGATCGCGATCCTCGCGGTGATCGCGGTGCTGTGGGCGCTCAACCGCCTGCTGTAGTAGGACCGTGGAGCTGATCTTCGTCATGGCCATGTGCGGCCTCTCGGCCGCCATCGTGGCCAAGATCAAGGGCAGCTCGTTCCTGATCTGGTTCCTGATCGGGGCAGCCCTGCCGATCGCCGGCACGATCGCCGCGCTGCTGTACCGCTGGGAGCGCCAGGAGCTCAGGCGGAAGTGCGAGGAGTGCGGCAACGTGGTGGCGCTGAGCGACCAGGTCTGCATGCGCTGCGGGCGCGACCTCGACTGGCCGGAAGAGGTATTCGCGCCCCGCGTGGCGCGCTAGACTCGGCCAACCTGCGGCCGCCGGCCGCAAGCCCCTCTACGACCGGGAAGGAGTGGTTCCAAGTGCGAGCCGTCGACGCCATCATCGAGTGCCTCAAGGCCGAGGGCGTGGACACCGTGTTCGGCATCCCGGGCGGGGCCAACCTGCCGACCTACGACGCCCTCTACGACGGCGGCGTGCGGCACGTCCTGTGCCGTCACGAGCAGGGCGCGGGGCACGCGGCGGAGGGGTACGCGAAGGCGTCGGGCAAGGTGGGCGTGGCGCTGGCCACCTCCGGGCCGGGCGCGACCAACATGGTCACCCCGATCGCCGACGCGGTCATGGACTCCGTGCCCACCGTCTTCATCACCGGCCAGGTCCGCACCGAGCTGATCGGCACCGACGGCTTCCAGGAGGCCGACGTCACCGGCATCACGATGCCGATCGTCAAGCACTCGCTGATGATCCAGGACCCGCGCGAGATCCCGGCGGCGATCCACGAGGCCTTCCACATCGCGCGCACCGGGCGCCCCGGGCCGGTGCTGGTGGACATCCCGCAGGACCTCTCGCGCGCCGACATCGCGTACGAGCCGGTGGACTCGGTCGCCCTGCCCGGCTACCAGCCGACCACCGACGGCAACGCGCGCCAGATCAAGCTGGCGGCCAAGGCGATGGCCAACTCGCGCCGGCCGGTGATCTACAGCGGCGGCGGCGTGGTCAACGCGAATGCGGCCGACGAGCTGCGCGAGCTGTGCCTGGCGGACCGCTTCCCGGTCACCTCCACGCTGATGGGCCTCGGCGCGTTCCCCGCTCCGCACGAGCAGTGGCTCGGGATGCTCGGCATGCACGGCACCCGCGCGGCCAACTACGCGATGGACGAGGCCGACCTGATCGTGGCCATCGGCGCCCGCTTCGACGACCGGATCACCGGCAAGCTGTCGGAGTTCGCGCCCAGGGCGAAGTTCATCCACATCGACATCGACCCGGCCGAGATCTCCAAGAACGTGCCGGCCCACATCCCGATCGTGGGCGACGCGAAGCGCATCCTGCCGCGGCTCACTCGCGAGTACCGGGCGCTCGAGACCGACCACTCGCGGCTCGACGGCTGGTGGGAGCGGATCCACGGCTGGCAGGAGCGCCACCCGCTGCGCTACGACGACAGCACGGACTCGGAGATCAAGCCCCAGTACATGGTCGAGGCGATCTACGAGGCCACCGGCGGCGACGCGATCATCACCTCGGACGTCGGCCAGCACCAGATGTGGGCGGCGCAGTACTACCACTTCCCCAAGCCGCGCCGGTGGATCAACTCCGGCGGGCTCGGGACGATGGGGTTCGGCCTCCCGTCCGCGCTCGGCGCGCAGGTGGCGTGCCCGGACCAGACCGTCGTCTGCCTCGCCGGCGACGGCTCGCTTCAGATGACCTCGCAGGAGTTCGCCACGGCCGTGACCGAGAACATCCCGGTCAAGACGTTCATCATGAACAACGGCTACCTGGGCATGGTCCGCCAGTGGCAGGAGCTCTTCTGGGACCGGCGCTACTCGGCCGTGGACATGGGCATGACCCCCGATTGGGTCAAGCTGGCCGAGGCCTATGGCGCCGTGGGCATGCGGGCCACCGACAAGGGCACGCTCGTGGAGCAGATGCGCGAGGCGCTCGCCCACGACGGGCCGGTCGTGCTCGACGTGCACGTGACCAAGGAGGAGAACTGCTACCCGATGATCCCGGCGGGCCAGCCCGCGCGGGAGATGGTCGGCTAGCCGTCATGGGTGAGCCGGGCACCAAGGAGATCCTGAACCTCGGCGACCTGGAGGCCGCCGGCGGGATCCACACCGGCCGCAAGCACATCCTGTCGCTGCTGGTGGAGAACAAGCCGGGCGTGCTGGCGCGGATCGCGGGGCTGTTCTCGCGGCGCGGGTTCAACATCCAGACGCTCGCCGTGGGACCGACCGACGACCCGACGCTGTCGCGCGTGACGCTGACCGTCGACGGCGCGCTGCACCCGATCGATCAGGTCACCAAGCAGCTCCACAAGCTCGTCAACGTGATCAAGATCCGCGACCTCGAGCCGCACGAGGCGGTGGCGCGCGAGCTGGCGATGTTCAAGGTCACCGCCGACGGCGAGACGCGCGGCCAGATCATGCAGTTCGCGGACATCTTCCGCGGCAAGGTGGTGGACGTCTCGAAGCGGTCGGTGACGATCGAGATCACCGGGACCGACGACAAGATCGAGGCGTTCGAGCGGATGGTTCGCCCGTTCGGCCTGATCGAGATGGTCCGCACCGGCGAGATCGCGATCTCGCGCGGACGCTCGACGACTTAGCGTTCGCTCGGGCCGCGCGTGAACGGCGGGCAAATAGGCGGTGGTCCGGAGGGGGTGGAGTCACTTCCGTCCACTATTTGGACGCAATCGACCACACCCCCCTGGGCCGAGGCGCTTCGGCGGCGGATCGAGCGGGCGGTGGCGCTGGCGCGGCGGGAGCGGCGGCGGATCATCGCGGGCATCTCGGTTCCGCTGGACGAGTCGCTCGACCTATCCGCCGCCGTTCTCGCGGCGCGGAGCGGGGGAGAGGCGGCGTTCTGCTTCGAGCAGCCGGACCGAGACCGCTTCGCTCTGGCCGGGCTTGGCACCGCGGCGGTGGTGGAGGCGAGCGGGGCGGATCGCTTCGCCGCCGTCGTGCGGGAGTGCCGGGAGCTCGCCCACGGCGCACTCACGGACGGGGCCGAGCCGGCCTGGGTCGGTGGCTTCGCCTTCGCGCCCGAGGGAGGCCGGACGCCGGAGTGGAGCGGGTTCGCGCCGGCACAGCTCACGCTCCCAGAGGCCGTGCTCCGCCGGCAGGGCGACCGGGCCACCCTCACCC
>JALZEZ010000609.1 GCA_030861775.1 Actinomycetota bacterium | reverse complement strand
GCGCCGTGGAACAGGCGGATGCGGTGGCGGAGGACCAGCTCACGCTCCTCGCTCTCGATCATCCGGGGCACGAGCACGGTCACGACGGCACCAGGTCCCCGTGGCCCGTCCGGCGCGTGCGGATCGGCCCGGTTGCCGTCTGGTCCACCGGCTCGATCAGCGCCGCGTCCACGTCGTAGAACAGCGCCAGGCGCATCGGCACGTTCAGCGCGGTCCAGATCTTGTTCGCCTCGTCGAACGGCACGTCGCGCATCCGCACCGCCAGCGAGTCCACCTTGTCGAGCAGCGACGGGTCGAGGCGCGGCGCCTCGAGGCGCGGGTGCGAGTGGAAGGCCTGTATCACCAGCGCCAGCCGCTCCTGGACGTCCTTCTGCGTCTTCCCCGTGTAGGCGATCAGGTAGTGCAGCGTGAGCGCGGCCGGGCGCCGGAAGTAGCCGTCGACCGTCTGCACCGGCGGGCCGTTGCGCAGGTGCGGGTTCTCCTCGACGGCGTAGAGGAAGAGGACGAGCTTGCTCTCCGGCGGCTGCCTGGTCGGGTCGCCGCTGAGGGCCTCGAGGACGACCCAGTCGGTGTGCGGGTCGGGGATCGCTCCGGTGAGGAAGTCCTGGAGCGTCTTCGAGACGCCGATCAGCACGCCGCCCTCCCCGCCCGCGCCCCCGCCAGCGCGTCCGCGAGCTGGGCCACGCTCAGCCCGGTCCGCCAGCCGTCGATCCGGCGGCTCGCCTCGACCAGCCCGAGCACGCCGACGTCGGTCAGCTCCTCGAGCTCGGCCCGCAGCGCGACCAGCACGCCGCAGCCCTCGTCGGTCTCGAGCGCGACGACCTTCAGGCCGGGGTCGGCCACGACCAGGCCACGGACGCGCTCGAGCGAGCCCGCGTCCACGCCCCAGATCACCACATCGGCCGCGGCCGCGCGGATCGCGGCCTCGAGCCCGTCCACGGAGTCCGTCTCCCCCGCTATCTCGATGCCCCCCTGGCTGTCGCTCTGCATGTGGAGCATCCGCGAGACGAGCGGCGACACCTGCACCAGGAAAAGCCGTGTTGGGTGCGGCGTCGTGCTCAGGCGTCGCAGTGTCCGCCCGCGCGGCGGCGCGCACAATGGATCGTTCGATCCAAATGCGGACTATGCGGGGGGACTAGTTCCGGGCGCGGACGGTTGCGCCGATCTGGGCGCGGGAGGTGAGCCCGAGCTTCTCGAGGATCGTGTGGACGTGGTTCTTCACGGTCGGCAGCTCGATGCAGAGCCGGCTCGCGATCTGCTTGTTGCTCAGGCCATCGGCCACGCAGCCGGCCACCTCGCGCTGCCGGGCCGTGAGCACGTCGGGCGCCGGCGGCGCCGCGCGGCTCTCGGCCGCCAGCGTGGCCAGCCGCCGGCCGACGTCCCAGCCGAGCTCCGCGTCGAGCACGAGCTTGTGCCGCTCCGCGGACTCGAGCGCCGCCACCAGCTCGTCGGGCGAGCTCTCCGAGGAGACCCAGCCGCAGACGCCGGCCTCCAGGCCCGCCAGCCGGTCGGAGGCTCGGCTCGGCACGCTCAGCGCGACGACCTTCACCCCCGGGGCCGCGTCGAGGATCGCCGCGATCGCCTCGGGCCGCGCGGAGCGGAAGTCGATCAGGACCACGTCGGGGTGGTGCTCCGCGGCGGCGATCTCCGCCGCGCCGGCCCCGGCCACGGCGGCGCACACGTCCATCTGCTCGTAGCCACCGAGCACGAGCGCGAGCCCCTCCCTGAAGAGGCGCACCTCGGCGGCGATCAGGACCCGCACGGGTCAGCCGCTCCAGTCCGTCCCGGTCCGGAGCGAACGGTCCGTGTCTCGACCTATCGAGATGCTGCGCGCGAAGCCCACTCCCCGACCGAGTCCAACTAGCCGCTCAAAGAGAGGGCGATCTAATCAGGCGCGGGGCGCGCCAGTCAAGAAAAGTATCCGCGTACACCCCCATCTGGGGGTGCTAGGCAAACGACGGCGCCTCAGATCGGCGCCGACCAGCAGTCCTGGTCGTCCCAATCCGCCGAGCTGGTGACGCCGCTGTCGAGCGGGTCGGCCGGGGCCGGGGCCGCCGCGGCCGGCTCGGCCACAGCCGGCTCCGCCATCGCCGCGGCCGACTCGGCCACCCCCGCGG
>JALZEZ010000608.1 GCA_030861775.1 Actinomycetota bacterium | reverse complement strand
CCTCGATGTTCGGCATCGCGCGCGGCAGCGAGCGCAGCAGCCGCAGCGGGTAGCGCGGCACGCCGAGCAGGCCGCGCGCCAGCAGCTCCAGGTCGCCGGGGGAGCGGGGGTCGTCCGGCGCCGGGGCCTCGGGCAGCTCGCGGCCCTCGGGCTGGAGGTCGAGCAGCAGGCCCATGATCTCCGCGCCGGACATGCCGTCGATCAGCGCGTGGTGGATCTTGGTCAGCATCGCCACGTGGCCCGACTCGTGGCCGTGGATCAGGTACAGCTCCCACAGCGGGCGGGCGCGGTCGAGCGGGCGCGAGACGATCCGGGCCGTCTGCTCGGCGAGCTGGGCGTCGCTGCCGGGCGCGGGGATGGCCAGCTCGCGTACGTGGAAGTCCAGGTCGAAGTCGCTGTCCTCGACCCAGTACGGGTAGTCGAGCCCGAACGGCACCTCGGCCAGCCGCCAGCGCAGCGGGGGCAGCAGCGGGAGGCGCCCGGCGATCAGGCTCTGGATGTCGCCGCAGTCGAGCTTGCCGCTCGGCGCGGTGGACGGGTCCAGGAACGCCAGCGAGCCGACGTGGCCCGACTGGCGCGCGTTCTCGAGCGCGAGGAACTGCGAGTCGAGGCTGGTGAGCTGTCGCAAATCCGTCCCCCTCCCGGGGGAAAGATACGGGCTAGCGCTCGAGGATCGCGACGACGCCCTGTCCGCCGGCGGCGCAGATCGAGATCAGGCCGCGGCCCGAGCCCTTCTCCGCCAGCAGCTTCGCCAGGGTGGCCACGATGCGGGCGCCGGTGGCGGCGAACGGGTGGCCGGCGGCCAGCGAGGAGCCGTTCACGTTCAGCCGCGAGCGGTCGATCGGGCCGAGCGGCGCGCCGCGGCCGAGCTTCTCGCGGCAGAAGGCCGGGTCCTCCCAGGCCTTGAGCGTGGCCAGCACCTGCGAGGCGAACGCCTCGTGGATCTCGTAGTAGTCGAAGTCCTGGAGCGTCAGCCCGTTGCGGTCGAGCAGCCGCGGCACCGCGTAGACCGGGGCCATCAGCAGGCCGTCCTCGCCGTGCACGTAGTCCACCGCGTGCGTCTCGACGTCGACGAAGTGCGCGAGCACCGGCAGGTTGCGCTCGGCCGCCCACTGGTCGCTGGCGAGCAGGACCGCCGCGGCGCCGTCGGAGAGCGGGGTGGAGTTGCCGGCGGTCATCGTGGCGCCGTCGCCGTTCACGCCGAAGACCGGGTTGAGCTTGGCCAGCTTCTCGGCGGTCGAGTCGGGGCGCATGTTCTGGTCGCGGTCGAGGCCCAGGTAGGGGGTGACGAGGTCGTCGAAGAAGCCGCGGTCGTAGGCGGCGGCGAGGTTCTGGTGGCTGGCCGCGGCCAGCTCGTCCTGGTCGAGCCGCGCGATCTCCCACTCGCGCGCGGTGATCGCGGCGTGCTCGCCCATCGACAGGCCCGTGCGCGGCTCCTGGTTGCGCGGGATGACCGGCACGACCTGGCCCGGGCGCAGGCGGCCGAGCAGCTTCACGCGGCCGGCGGTGCTCTTCTCGGCGTTCATGTCCATCAGCACCCGGCGCAGGTCGTCGTTGATCTCGACCGGGGCGTCGCTGGTGGTGTCCACGCCGCCGGCGATCCCGGCCTCGATCTGCCCCAGCGCGATCTTGTTGGCGATCAACACGCTGGCTTCGAGGCTCGTGTCGCAGGCCTGCTGGACGTCGTAGGCGGGGGTGGTGTGGTCGAGCGCGCTGCCGAGCACGCACTCGCGGGTGAGGTTGAAGTCGCGGCTGTGCTTGAGCACGGCGCCGGCGGCCACCTCGCCCAGGCGCTCGCCCTGGAGCGAGAAGCGGGCCACCAGGCCGTCGAGCGCGGCGGTGAGCATGTCCTGGTTCGAGGCGTCCGAGTAGGGCCCGTTGGAGCGGGCGAAGGGGATGCGGTTGCCCCCCACTACGGCGGCGCGGCGGTCGGTCATCAGGCGGCCGAGTCTAGAAAGGCGCTAGTACGCTGGCCGCGATGGCCGATCGCTACACGGAGTTCGCCAACTCGGGACCGGGCCGGTTCGTGACCCAGCGGCTGGGAATGCCGCGCCCCGCGCGGCTGCGGCGCCACGAGCCGGGCGACCCGCTCCTCGACGGCCCGGCGCTGCTCGGCGG
>JALZEZ010000313.1 GCA_030861775.1 Actinomycetota bacterium | reverse complement strand
ACGAGGCGGAGGTCGAGGCCGTCCTGGCCTGGTGCGCGGACGCCGGCGCGGCCGCCATCCCGTTCGGCGGCGGGACGAGCGTGGTCGGCGGCGTGGAGCCGCGCGTGGGCGACTCGTACGCCGGGGCCGTCACGATCGACCTCCGCGCGCTCGACCGCGTGCTGGAGGTGGACCGGACCTCCCAGGCCGCCCGCATCCAGGCCGGCGCCACCGGCCCGCGCCTGGAGGAGCAGCTCCGCGAGCACGGCCTGACCCTGCGTCACTTCCCGCAGTCGTTCGAGTACTCGACGCTCGGCGGGTGGGTGGTCACGCGCGCGGGAGGGCACTTCGCCACCCGGCTGACGCACATCGACGACTTGGTCGAGTCGGTCCGGGCGATCACGCCGTCCGGCGAGTGGGAGAGCCGGCGCCTGCCGGGCTCCGGCGCCGGCCCGAGCCCCGACCGCCTCCTGATCGGCTCCGAGGGCACCCTCGGCGTGGTCACCGAGGCCTGGATGCGGGTCCGCCCGCGGCCGCGCTGGCGCTCGTCGGCGTCCGTGCGGTTCGGGACCTTCGGGAAGGGCGCCGAGGCGGTTCGGGCGCTGTCCCAGTCCGGTCTCGACCCGGCCAACTGCCGCCTGCTCGATCCGGGCGAGGCCGCGATCACGGGCGCTACCCAGGACGGCTCGGCGCTGCTGGTGCTCGGCTTCGAGTCGGCCGACCACCCGCTCGAGCCGTGGATGGACCGCGCGCTCGAGCTGTGCGGCGACCACGGCGGATCCGCGCCCGACGGCGCCCGCCACCGCGGGCCCGGCGACGACTCCGGGCGCACCGAGGGCGAGGGCGCCTGGCGCCAGGCGTTCGTCTCGGCGCCCTACCTGCGCGACACGATGATCCTGGCCGGGATCTTCTCCGAGACGTTCGAGACCGCCATCACCTGGGACCGGCTCGAGTCGTTCGTCGCCGGCGTGCGAGCGAGGACCGAGGAGGCGCTGCGCGACGTCTGCGGCGGAGGCACGGTCACGTGCCGGTTCACCCACGTCTACCCGGACGGCCCGGCGCCGTACTTCACAATCCTCGCCCCGGCCAACCGCGGGGCCGAGCTGGAGCAGTGGGACGCGGTCAAGGGAGCGGCGTCCGACGCGGTGATCGAGGCCGGGGGCACGATCACCCACCACCACGCGGTCGGCCGCGACCACCGGCCCTGGTACGACCGCCAGCGCCCCGACGCGTTCGCCCGCGCGCTGCGGGCGGCCAAGGCCGAGCTCGACCCGCGCGGGATCCTGAACCCCGGCGTGCTGATCGACCCGTGAGCGGCGCGGTCCACCGGTACGCCACGCGGCTGGCCTGGAGCGGCTCAACCGCGGGCGGGTACGAGGACTACAGCCGCGAGCACATGCTCAGCGCGCCGCCGGCGGAGCAGGAGCTGCGGATGTCGGGCGACGCCACCTTCGGCGGCGATCCGCGCCTGCTGAACCCCGAGCAGCTCATCGTGGCCGCGGCGTCGGCATGCCAGATGCTGGAGTTCCTGGCGATCGCGTCGAAGGCGCGCATCGACGTGTTGGAGTACAGCGACGAGGCGGAGGGGACGATGGACGAATCCGACGAGCCGGCGCGGATCCAGCGCATCCTGCTGAGACCGCGCATCCGGGTGGGCGAGGGGCCGAGCGAGGCGCAGGTGCAGCGGCTGGTCGGGCTCGCCCACCGCTACTGCTACGTGGCCAACTCGCTGCGCTCGGAGATAACGGTCGAGGCGGTGATCGAGTGATCCTCGAGCACCGCGGCGCGACGCCGCGGATCGCGGACGACGTGTACGTGGCGCCGAACGCGGTCGTCTGCGGCGACGTGGAGATCGGGTCCGGCTGCCGCATCCTGTTCGGCGCGGTGGTCGTGGCCGAGGGCGGCCCGGTGCGGATCGGCGAGCGCTGCGTCGTCATGGAGAACGCGGTGGTCCGCGGGCGCACCGGCTACAAGGCCACGCTCGGCGACAACGTGCTGGTCGGCCCGCACGCGCACGTGAACGGGGCGATCGTGGGCGACAACGCGTTCATCGCCACCAACGCGGCCGCCTTCCCCGGCTCGCGCGTGGGCGTGGCGGCGACGATCCGGATCGGGGCCGTGCTGCACGTCAACAGCCGCCTGCCCGACGGCAAGTTCGTGCCGATCAACTGGGTCGCGGTGGGCGACCCGGCGAAGATCCTCCCGCCCGACCGCCACGACGAGATCTGGGCGATCCAGAAGCGGCTCGACTTCCCGGGAACGGTGTTCGGCGTGAGCCGGGCGCCCGAGGGCGAGTCGCACATGCCGGAGGCGATGGCCCGCTACTCCAGGTGGCTGGGCGCGCACCGCGAGGACCGCGAAGTCGAGTGACGCGCAGGCGCGAGGTGGCCCGGGCGGATCGCGTCCTGCCCGGCGTGTGGCGGCTGCGCCTTCCGCTGCCGTGGCCGGGCGTGCCGCACGGCAACGCGTGGGCGGTGGCGGCGGGCAGCGGCGTGGTGCTGTTCGACACCGGCATCGGCGGCACGGGCGCGCTGCGGCAGCTCGAGCTGGCGCTCGACCAGGCGGGGCTGCGGCTCGAGCACGTGCGGCTGGTGGTCTGCACGCACGCCCACTCCGACCACTACGGGCTGGCCGGCCCGATCGTCGACGCCGCCGGCTGCGAGCTCTGGATGCACCCCAGCCACCACCACATGACGGGGCGCGTGGACGATCCCGACAAGATGCTCGAGCGCCGGATGGAGGTGGCCCGGCAGAGCGGGGTACCGGAGGAGATCGTGCGCCAGTACGAGTCGCGCCGCGGCGAGCCGATCGGCGTGGACCGGGTCGTCCTCCCGGACCGCGAGCTGATGCCCGGGGTGGAGGTGGAGACCGACCTCGGCGCCTGGCACGTGTACGAGACGCCGGGCCACGCCCCGTCGCACGTGTGCCTCCACCAGCCCGAGCGCGACCTCCTGATCTCCGGCGACCACCTGCTCGGGCGCGTGTCGCTCTACTACGACTGGGGCTACACCCCCGACCCGGCGGGCGAGTTCCTCTCGAGCCTCGACGTCGTGGACCGGCTCGACGCCCGCCTCTGCCTGGCCGGCCACGCCCGCCCGTTCCGCGACGTGCGAGCCCACGTCGATGCCAACCGCAGGACCGTCCACGAGCGCATCGAGCGCGTCCGCGGCGCGCTGGCGGGCGGCGCGAAGACCCCGTTCGAGATCGTCCCCGCGCTGGTCGGCACCGACGACATCACGCCGATGCTCCTCAACTGGGGCCTGAACGAGACGCTCTGCTACCTGCGCTACCTGGAGCTGCGCGAAGGCGTGCGGAAGGTGGCCGAGGACGGCGCCGAGGCCGAGCGCTGGGAGCTGGCGGCCTAGACCGCCTCGGCCACCCGGTCCCAGGGGTGCGCGGCGCGCAGCGCGGCGAGGATCGAGCGCGTCGCCGGCGAGCGGTTCAGCGTGTAGAAGTGGATGCCGGGGGCGCCGCGGGCCAGCAGGTCGGCGCACTGGAGCGAGGCGTAGGCCACGCCCAGGTCCTTGACCGCGTCCGGGTCGTCGGCCCGGTGGGCCAGCTCGCGCTCGTAGTCCTCGGGCAGGCTCGCGCCGCAGCGCTCGGTGAAGCGCTTGATCTGCGCATAGCCCGTCACGGGCATGATCCCGGGGATGATCGGCACCTCGATGCCGGCCGCGCGCGCCTCGCGCACGAAGTCGAAGTAGAGCTCGTTGTCGAAGAAGAGCTGGGTGATCAGGAAGCGCGCCCCCGCCTCCACCTTCTTCTTCAGGAACGCGATGTCGGACTCCATGTCCGACGCCTCCGGGTGCACCTCGGGGAAGCAGGCCGCGCCGATCGAGAACTCGTAGTCGGCCGAGATGAGCTGGGCCAGCTCGGTCGAGTAGGCCAGGCCGCCCTCGGTCTTGGTCCACTCGGTCTCGCCCTCGGGCGGGTCGCCGCGCAGGGCCAGCACGTTCTCCACGCCCGCGTCGCGCATCTCGTCGAGCGTGCGGCGCAGGTCGCCGACCGTCGCCCCGACGCAGGTGAAGTGCGCCATCGCCTCCAGCCCGACCTCGCTCTTGATCCGCTTGACGATGCCGATCGTGCGGTCGCGCGTGGAGCCGCCCGCGCCGTAGGTGACCGACACGAACGCCGGCTCCTCGCGCTTCAGCTCCTCGAGCGCCGACCACAGGTTCCGCTCGCCCTCGTCGGTCTTGGGCGGGAAGAACTCGAACGAGAAGACCGGGCGGCGGTCCTCCAGGATCTCGTCGATGCGCATGGGAAGAGGTTACGAGCCGGGACCTGCTTCCCCTTCAGGCGCGACGATGTCCAGCCCGACCGCGAGCCGCCGCCCGCCCCCGTGCGAGTACTCGACGTCCACCGAGTCGTTGCGCCGGTAGGTGCCCATGATCGAGAAGAACATGAGCGTCCAGCGCCAGAAGCCGAGCCGGCCCTCCTTGCGCAGCTCGCGCTGGAACGCGAGCGCGTCGCCCTCCACCTCGTAGTCCTCGCCCTCGGTCTGCGGCACGCCGTTCACGAACACGCGGTACGGAGGCTCGGCGCCCGGCGGCAGGGGGACCCTCCAGCGCCTCATCCGCCGACCTCCCTCCGCAGCGCGTCGTAGGCCGACTCGCCGCCGCGCTGCGGCAGCACCTCCCTCCGCAGGCGGCCGGTCCAGCTCTCGGACGAGCCGTCGCCGCGCACGTCCACCCCCGCGCGCACACGCCCCGGCCCCGACAGCTCCAGCCGCGCCACCACCTGCTGGACGGGCTCGAAGGTGCGGC
>JALZEZ010000312.1 GCA_030861775.1 Actinomycetota bacterium | reverse complement strand
ACTTCACCCCCGCGAGCAACACGGTTTTCGCGCCGACGCGGCGGCCGGCCTCGACATCGGACGCCGAGTCCCCGACCACGACCGCCCTATCCAGCTGAAGTTGACGTTCGGAGGCCGCGCGCTCGAAGAGGAGCGTGCCAGGCTTGCGGCAGTCGCACTCGTCCAGCCCGTGCGGGCAGTGGTACCACCCGTCGACGTGAGCGCCCTCCGCCGCGAGCTCGGAGGAGATCCGCTCGTGGACGGCGGCGAGATCGGCCTCGGTCATCCGCCCGAGCGCGATCCCGCGCTGGTTGGTGACCACGAGGACCGGCACTCCGGCCGCGTTCAGCCGGGCCACCGCCGCCGCGGCGCCCGGCAGCATGACCACCTCGTCCGGCGATTCGACGTACTCCCCCTCCGGCGCCTTCTCGTTGATCGTCCCGTCGCGGTCGAGGAACGCGGCGGAGGGCCAGGCGCTCACGCGTCCGGCGGGAACAGCGTGCGCTCCACGAGCTCGCAGACCGTGTGCGCCGCAAGCATGTAGCCCTCCTGGATGCGCGCCGTGTCGTCCGAGGGCACGCGCAGGCAGACGTCGCAGAGCTCGGGCAGGCGGCCGCCGCCGGCGCCGGTCATCCCCACCGTGCGCATCCCCATCGAGCGCGCGACCTCGACCGCGTCGATCACGTTCGGCGAGGTGCCGCTGGTCGACAGCGCGATCAGCACGTCGCCCTCGCTCCCCAGCCCGCGCACCTGCCGCGAGAACGCGCGCTCGTACCCCACGTCGTTGGCGATCGCGGTGATCGACGCGGTGTTGTCGGTCAGCGAGAAGGCGGGCAGCGGGTCGCGGTCGTACTTGAACCGCCCGAGCAGCTCGGCCGCCAGGTGCGTGGCGTCCGCCGAGCTCCCGCCGTTGCCGCACAGGATCACCTTGCCGCCGTCGCGCAGGCTCTCGGCCAGGAGCTCGGCGCAATCCAGCACGAACCGCACGTGCACGTCCTCGGCCAGGCGCTGCTTCGCCTCCACGCTCTCGCGTATCCGCGCGCGTACGAGCTCCTCACTCATCGAATGCCCACGTCGTCAGGCCCTCGGCCGCGAATTCGAACTCGGTCACGCGCGCCCCCATCTCGATCAATCGCTCCGCCACCCGGTGCTTGTGCTGGAAGGGGCAGAAGAACAGCATGTAGCCACCGCCCCCGGCCCCGGTGACCTTCCCGCCGAGCGCACCCTGCTTGATCGCCTCCTCGTAGGCCTCGTCGATGAACGAGGTCGAGATCCGCGGCGACATCTTCTTCTTGTACTGCCAGGCGGAGCCGAGCAGCGAGCCGAAGTCGTCGAGCCGGCGCCGCAGCAGCGCGTTCTTCATCTGCACCGCGAGGTCCTTCTGCATGCGCAGCCCCTCGAGCGCACCCTCCTCGCCGCCGGTGAAGCGCTGGGTCTGGTCCTCGATGATCCGGTCGGACTGACGGGTGGCGCCCGTGTACACGAGCAGCATGTTGTGCTCGAGCTCGTGGATCACGTCGGCGGGGATCCGCAGCGGGTTCACGATCACGTGATCCGCGTGGAACTCGATGAAGTTGAACCCCCCGAAGGTGGCCGCGTACTGGTCCTGGTGGCCTCCCCTGATGCCGAGGTCCACACGCTCGATCGCGTAGGCCAGCTCGGCGATCTCGTAGTCGGTCAGGGGCATGCGGTGGAAGTCCTTGAGCAGGCCGATCAGCGTGACCATCACTGTCGAGGAGGAACCCAGGCCGGAGCCCGGAGGAGCGCTGGAATGGAGGAACAGGTCGTAGCCGGGGTCCCCGGCGCGCGTCTCGCGCAGCTTCCCGATCGCGGCCTTCACCAGTCCGAGCTTCCCGTCGAACATCATCTCCTCGCCGATCCCGAAGGTCTCCTCGAGGCCGAAGTCGACGCTCTCGATGCGGATCCTGTCGTCGCCCCGCGGCGTCAGCGAGCCGTACGCGTAGCGGTTGATCGCCGCGCTCAGCACAAGCCCGCCCTCCTGCTCCGGGAACGGGGGCACGTCGGTTCCCCCACCGGCGAAGCTGACGCGCAAGGGGGCCTTGGCGCGATGGACCATCGGGCGCGCGACGGTAGCAGCGGGTCCGGCGCTCAGGCGGGCACGTACACCACGTTCATGACCTCCTCGCCGGCGAACGGCTCGAGCCGCCCGGCCTCCCGCTCGAAGCGCTTCGGCTCGTAGCCCAGCCCGGCGAGCAGCTCGCTCAGCTCCGGGATGTACGGGCCGTTCTCCACGAACAGCACCGGGCGGTGCTCCTCGAGCGTGCGCCACATGCCGCGCACGGCCGGGACCTCCCAGCCCTGCACGTCGAGCTTCACGAACGCGGGCGCCAGGCCAAGCTCGTCCAGCGGCCGCACCGGCACGGTGGTCTCGACCACCCCGAGCGTGCCGCGCCGCTGCGGCAGCCCGAGGTGCTCGAGCAGGTGCGGCTCCCGCCCCTCGACGATCTCGCGGGAGAGCGACGACTCGCCGGTGAGCGGCACGCTCCCCAGCACCGGCGTGTAGAGCGTGAGCGTGCCGGGCTCGTCGCTGGCGCCGCAGAGCACGTAGTCGAAGCCGCGGATCAGCCGGCGGACGGACTTCAGGTCGGGCTCGTGCAGCGGGTTCGGCTCGATCGAGAGGATCGGGCTGCGCCGGTTGAAGAGGCGGAACGCGAGCGCCGACTGGCCGGTGTTGCCGCCCACGTCGAGGAACAGCCCGCCGCGCTCCGGCCACAGCCCGAAGACGGCGAAGTCCGGATCGTGCGGGCGGCGGGCGAGGTGGCGGCCGACCTGGGCCGCCCGGCGGCCGAGCCGGTGGACCCGCGGGTACCGCAGCGTGCGGCGGTAGAGCGTGTCGAGCACGCGGTGCAGCGTACGAGCGAGGCGCTAACCTCGGCCGGAGTCCACCCGCGGCGCAACTTCCGGAGCGCGCCGCGCTCTTGACAAGCGAAGCCGTGATCCGCGAACGCTCCTGCCTGGCGGTCGTACCCGCCTACAACGAGGTCGGCACCGTCGGCCGCGTCGTCCGCAACCTGCGTGAGAATGCGCCCGAGTTCGACGTCCTCGTGATCGACGACGGGTCCACCGACGCCACCTCCCGCGAGGCCACCGACGCCGGTGCCCGCGTGGTCCGCCACCCCTACAACCTCGGCATCGGCGGCGCGGTGCAGTCGGGCTTCATGTTCGCGCTCGACAACGGCTACGACTACATGGTCCAGGTGGACGGCGACGGCCAGCACGACCCCTGCGAGATCGACAAGCTCGTGCGGACGATGGAGGAGCGGCCGGAGCTCGACGTGGTGTGCGGCTCGCGCTTCCTGGAGGACCTCCAGTACCGCGGTCCGGTCAGCCGCCGCGCGGGCATCCACATCTTCGCCTTCATCCTCTCTCGCTTCGTCGACCAGAAGATCACCGACCCCACCTCGGGCTTCCGGCTCTACAACCGCCGCGCGATCTCGCTGTTCGCGCGCGACTACCCGCACGACTACCCCGAGGTCGAGGCCGTGCTCGTGCTCCACCACCACAAGCTGCGGATGTGCGAGGTGGCCGTGCGGATGTTCCAGCGCGGCGGCGGCAAGTCCTCGATCCGCTCCGGCAAGTCGGTCTACTACATGATCAAGGTGCTGCTGGCGATCTTCATCGGGCTCGTCCGCCGGCGGCCGGTGGTGGAGCCCGGCGACAACGCCCCCGTGACCGCGACCCACGGCATCTGATGGAGACCCGCGTACAGATCGTGGCGATCGTCGTGGCGGCGGTCCTGCTGCTGGGGCTGCTCGAGCTGGTGCGCCAGCGGCGGCTGCTCGAGCGCTACGCGCTGCTGTGGCTGTTCAGCGCGCTGTCGCTCTTGGTGCTGGCGGTCTGGACCGGCCTGCTCGAGGAGCTGGCCAACCTGGTCGGGATCGTCTACCCGCCGTCGGCGCTGTTCGTCTTCGCCTTCGGCTTCATCCTGATCCTGCTGCTCCACTTCTCGGTGGCAGTCTCGCGGCTGGCCGACCAGAACAAGATCCTCGCCCAGCAGGTCGCGCTGCTCGAGGAGCGCCAGCGGCGGCTGGAGCGCGGCGAGGGCAGCGAGGGCACGCAGCCGGCCGAGCCGGCGCCGCGCGAGCCCGCCCTACGCGACTGACGCGGGCGATGCCGGCGGGGGACGGCTTCGACAAGCGACTCTGCCGGACGCTCGTCGAGGACACGCTCGCCGACATGGAGGTCGAGCTGGCCGAGATCCGCGCGGTCCGGCTGCTCGCCGACTACCCGTTCCCGGCCGGCAAGCGCCTGCGGCCGATCGTCTTCCTGCTGTCGAACTTCTCGGTGCGGGTGGAGCGCTCGGCCGACTTCCGGACCGACGGCCGCGAGTCGCGCTTCGCCGCCGCGATCGAGCTGCTGCACGAGGCGTCGCTGATCCACGACGACGTGGTGGACCACGGCGACGTCCGCCGCGGCGTGGAGTCGCTCCAGGCGTCGCGCGGCAGGGGGCTCGCGGTGCTGATCGGCGACTACATGGTGTTCCGCGCGATCAAGCTGTTGCTCGAGGCCACCACGCCGCCCGACCTCAGCATCGCCTCGGATCTGGCCGACACCGCGCTGGAGGTGGCCCACGGCGAGATCGACGAGCTCCAGCGCTACCTGCGCCGCCACGAGGAGGGCCCGTCGCTCGCGCTCGACTCGTACCTGGAGGTGATCTCCGGCAAGACCGCCGCCTTCTTCGCCGGCGCGGCGGAGGCCGGCGCCGCGCTGGCCGGCGCGCCGCCCGCCGCGCGCGAGGTGTACCG
>JALZEZ010000311.1 GCA_030861775.1 Actinomycetota bacterium | reverse complement strand
CAGCGCCGCCGCGTGGACGACCGCTTCGACCCGCGCAAGGCGCTGGCGGCAACCGGGCGCTACCTGACGATCGCCCGCAGGCGCTTCGCCCGCGACGACCTCGCCGTGGCCAGCTACCACATGGGCATCGGCAACCTCGAGCGCACGCTCGCGGCCTTCGGCAAGGACGTCGGCTACACCCGCCTGTTCTTCGACAGCACGCCACTGGAGCACCGCGCGGCGTACGAGCTGCTGGCGAGCTTCGGCGACGACTCGTCGACCTACCTCTGGCGCGTGTTGGCGGCGCGCGAGATCATGCGCCTGCATCGCGAGGATCCGGCCGAGCTGGCGCGGCTCGAGAACCTGCACGCGCGCAAGGCGTCGGCCGAGGAGGTGCTGCACCCGAGCGCGAGCACGGAGGTGTACGAGTCGCCGGACGAGGTTCGCGTGGCGCGCGAGGAGGGCGAGCTGGTGGAGCTGCCCGACGATCCCGAGGAGCACGGCTTCGCGATCGACCGCCGGATGGGCGAGCTGGCCCCGCGCCTGGGCGAGGAGCGGGAGCTCTACCGCGCGCTGCGGCCGGAGGCGCTCGAGGTCCTCGAGCACGTGGCCCGAGGGGTCGAGGAGATCGCCGGCGACGGGCCGCTGACCGTCACCAGCACCGTGCGTGACACGCCCTACCAGCGCGAGCTGCGCGGGCGCAACCGCGAGGCCACGCATGGCTACTCGCTGCACACCACCGGCTGGGCGTTCGACGTCCTGCGCGACTACCGCAGCCGGCGCCAGGCCCTGGCCTTCCAGTTCTGGCTCGACCGGCTCCAGGCGCTGAACCTGATCGCCTGGGTGCGCGAGCCGGCCGCTATCCACGTGACCGTCGCGAGCGGCGCGGGCGACGTCCTGGACGACTGAGCGTGGTTGACTGCCGGGGGATGTCCATTCGCCCGATCGCCGCCGTCGCGCTTGCGCTCGCGCTCGCCCTGGCCGCCTGCGGCGGCGACGACGGCCAGGACTCGCCCGAGCAGCAGGGCAGCGCCGCCGAGCGCGGCTTCCTCCAGGCCATGGTGCCGCACCACCAGGCGGCCCTCGAGATGGCGGAGGTGGCGGTCGAGCGCGCGGAGGCGCCCGAGATCGAGAAGCTGGCCGGCGCCATCCGCGAGGCCCAGGCTCCGGAGATCGCGCAGATGAAGCGGATCCACCAGCGGCTGTTCCGCCAGCCGCTGATGCCCGACGAGCGCGGCTACGAGGCGCTGGGGCTGAGCGCGGCGGACGCCGGCATGACCCACGGCGGCGCCGCGGCGGCGCTCGAGGACGCCGACCCCTTCGACAAGGCCTTCGTGGACGAGATGATCCCCCATCACGAGGGCGCGGTGAGGATGGCGGAGGCCGTCCTGCCCAAGACCGAGGACGCCGAGCTGAAGAAGCTCGCGCAGGCGATCATCGCCACGCAGAAGCGCGAGATCGAGCGGATGAATGCCTTCCGCGACGAGACCGACGGCGGCGTGCCGCCGGGCGAGGGGCACGGCGGGCACTAGAGCTCGGCGTAGGCCCGCACCGGGAAGGTGCCGAAGCCCTCGACCTTCACCGGTGCGGCGTGGAAGCGGAAGCCCTCCGGCGGGAGGGCTCCGAGGTTGCAGAGGTGCTCCACGATCGGGATGCCGGCGCCCAGCAGGGTGGTGTGGACCGGTCGCTGCGGGTCGGCGGTGTCGTCGATGTTGAGGGAGTCGATGCCGACGATCGCGGCGCCCCCCTCCATCAGGAGCCGCGCCGCGCCGGCCGTCAGGAACGGGTGGTCCTCGCCGTAGCGCGGCGTCTCCCAGTGGCGGTCCCAGCCGGTGCGCACGAGCACCGCGCGGCCGCTCACGTCGTGGGCGGCGAACGCGTCCGGGCCGATCGCGCGGCCGGCGCCGGCGGGCGGGTCCACCACCAGGCCCGGGCGGCCGGCCAGGTCCTCCAGCTCGAGCCCGGCCAGGTCCACCCCGTCGGCGAAGCGGTGGAACGGCGCGTCCACGTAGGTGCCGGTGTTCGCGACCATGCAGATCCGGCCGATCTGGAACGTCACGCCGGGCGCGTAGACCTCCTCCGCCTGCTCGCGGCTGAGGTGGTCCTCGATCTCCGGCGCGGGGAGACCCGGGTACGTGATCGTGCCGTCGGCGACGGCGTGGCTCACGTCGATCAGGCGGCCGGGCACGGCCGCGATGCTACGGCTTGGCCCATCGGCGCAGGGAGGGGTACCCTCATCACCATGGAGCCGAACGAGCCCGGCACCGGCTTGGAGCTCGTCGATGTGACGGACGGGCGCGTGCGGGCCGCGCTCGCGCGAGTCGATGCGATGTCGGGCGAGGAGCTGCGCGAGCTCGTCAAGGACGAGGATCCGAGCGTCGTCGAAGCGGCGGAAGCCCTCATCGCCCGCCGCGGCGCTGCTCAACACGAACCGATCTAGCGACCGAGTCGCCTGGCAAGGTGGGCGGGGATGTCCCCGCCGTGGTCAAGTGAGCTCGCGGGCGCACTACGGCGGGATCGTGAACGGCTGCTCGTGGCGTTTGTCGAGCTGAGAGCGCGACTACGCGCAACTGACGCGGCCGATTTCCCGAACGGCGAGCACCAGCGACGCGATGCCCTTTCCGCGACCGAGCACGACTACACCGCAATCGTCTCGGCAGGCGCTGAGGCGGCTCGCCTCCAGGCTGAGCTCGAAGTGGCGGATCGAGAAACCACGCAAGACGAGAGCGATGCGGCGACGCTTGTGATCGGGCGAATGGTCGAGCTGGTGCGCGCCGCAGCAGAGCGGCTGCCCGACTAGGGGATCAGGCGGCCCGGCACGGCCGCGATGCTACGGCGCGACGTCGAAGCTGAACGTCATCCCGCTCTCGTGGTGCTCGGCGATGTGGCAGTGGGCCATCCAGCGGCCGGCGTTCGTCACGTCCAGCAGGATGTCCACGGTCTCGCCCGCCCGGACGAAGACCGTGTCGCTCCAGACCAGGTTGGTCTCGACCGCGCCGTCGCGACTCAGCACCAGGAAGCGGCCCGCGCCGTGGACGTGGAACGGGTGGTGCATCGGGTGGTCCCCGGCCATCTCGTTGCGCAGCCGGATCTTCACCCGGTCGCCCACCCGGAAGGCCCACTCCGGGGCCCGCCCGGTCGCCGGGTCGAGGATCCTCCAGCGCGTGTTCGACGGCGTGGTGAGCCGGTTGGCATCGGCCATCTCGTCCTCCCACTCGATCCCGTCGCCGGCGGCGTCGCCGTGAGCGTGCGCCTGGTGGTGCTCGTGATGCCCGTGCTCGCCCGCCCCGCCCCCGGCCTCGCCCATATCCATCTCGGCCAGGAACGACAGCGTCTGGTCGGGCTCGGCCTCCAGGTACGGCGCCGCCCGCTCGCGCTCGGCGGCCATGTCCGCGTTCACGCGCAGCACGCCGAAGGCCTCCGCCGGGCCCGGCTCGGCCGGCTCGTCCGCGACGGTCACCGTCGCGAGCGCGTGAACGGCCTGCGGCGTCCGGTGCTCGAGCGTCAGCTCGCCCGGCCGCTCGAAGAGCACGTCCACCACCGCCCGCTCGGACGGTGCCAGCAGCACGTCCTCGACCATCTCCTCGCGCTCGACGTGCCCGCTGTCGCCGCCCACCAGCTTCATCCGCGCCCCCGGCAGCGCCACCCTGAACACGCGCGTGTTCGCCGTGTTCGTGAGGTAGAGGCGCACCACCTCGCCGGTCCGGGCCGTCAGCGCGAGGTCGGTCTCCCCGTTGACGAGCATCACGTTGCCGAACCGGCCCATCGCCGAGTGCGTCGTCTCCGCGCGGCTGAACGGCGCGATCCGCCCGTCCTCGACCAGGACGTCGTCGAGCGTCAGCGCCAGCTCGCGGTGCGCGGGCGGCCAGTAGCCGGGATCGTCCGGCTCGACGATCACGTTCCCGTACAGGCCCAGCTCCTGCGCGTAGTCCTCGCGGATGTGAGGGTGGTACCAGTACGCGCCCGGGTCGGGGAACGCGACGCGCGCGCTGTAGCGCTCCCCCACGCCCATCGGCCGCTGCGTCTCGTGCGTGCCGTCGAAGCGGCTCTCGAGTCGCAGCCCGTGCCAGTGCACGGTGGTCTCGAGGTCGCCGCGGTTCTCGACGTCCACCACGATCTCCGACCCCTGCGGCACCTTCAGCACCGGCCCCGGGATCGAGCCGTTGTAGGCGAGCATCCGGACGGTGTCGCCCCCGATCCGCTTGGCCACGGGGGCGATCCGCAGGTCGAACCGGTCGCCGTCGGCCAGCTCGACCGGCTCTGGCGGCCGGGCCTCCGGGAGGCCGGTCGGGTCCGTCGGGAACTGCGTGGCGGGCGTGGTCATTCGCTCGTGTCCGACCCTAGGCGCGGCCCCGGGGCCGGTCAAGGGACCCCTAGGGGACATTCCCCATTGCGCTCCGCCCGGCGCGTCCGGAGACTCCCGTGCATGCAGGGGGTGCCATTGCCGGAGGCGGCGTTCCTGTTCGCCGACATCGTCGGGTTCACCGCCTACACCGAGATCCACGGCGACGCGCAGGCCGCCGAGCTGGCCTGGCGGCTGCGGCTCGGGGTCGAGGGCCAGCTCGGGCACGACGCGCACGTGGTGAAGACGCTCGGCGACGCGGTGATGGCGCGCATCGCCGACCCGGCCGAGGCGGCCGCCGCCGGCCTGCGCATCGTTGGCCGCGCGCTGCCCGCGCCGGGCGACCCGGAGGTGCGCGTGGGCATCCACTGCGGCCCGGCGGTCGAGTGCATGGGCGACTTCTTCGGCACGGCCGTGAACATCGC
>JALZEZ010000073.1 GCA_030861775.1 Actinomycetota bacterium | reverse complement strand
GCCCTGCACAGCTCGGATGCGGGCCTGGGCCCGGGCGAGAGAGCAGTGAGGGCGGCGAGCTGCCGGGGCCCGAGCCGCGCGTGCTCTCGGCCGGCTTTCGGCGATCTGTCCTGGTTTGTGTGGCCATAGGCCATACGCGGCAGGACGGACTCGCGGCTGGTCGCCGATCCGTCCTGGTTTGTACCGCCAGGAGCGGCATGATCCCGGACGGATGCGCGGTCCTCCGGCGAACGGCAGCCTCCGGAGCCGCCGCCCCCGTCCGTGCACCCCTCATTGCTGCCGTTGGAATGCGCAACCGCGGCGCCCGCGGCAGTAAGCGAAGCCTGAAGCACCCGCTTGATCCGCGTCCGCCGACCGCGCGACCCCGTCCCGGTCCCCGGCGGCAGCACCAAGGCGAGCCCGCGCGCCGGCGTGGAGCAGTACTCCTCGGCCACCCACAGGCCCAGGCGCACCAGCTCGGGCGGCACCCCGCGGTCGAGCGCCGCGAGCGGCTCGACCAGGCGCTCGGGCGGGACGTCGCTGTGCTCGGCCAGGTCCACCACCACCCCGAGCAGCCGCCGCCGCCCGAACGGCACGATCAGCATCGAGCCCACGTCCACGTCGCCCATGTCGCCGGGGAGCAGGTAGTCGAACGGGCCGCGCAGGGCGCGCGCAGGGGTCAGCGGCTCGACCTTGGCGATCACGCCTCCGACCGTAGGGGCCGGAGCGGACGCTCCCACCGCGAGCGGCCCGTTCGCCGCGCCTCGGGGTAGGCTCCCGCCCATGGACCTGAACCCGGGCGAGGTCGTGATCTTCGAGGGGCGCCCCTCGTGGCGCTCGATCCTCGGCTTCTACATACTCGGCCTGCTGGCGGTGGCCGCCGCCTTCGCGATCGGCCTACTGGCCGCCGACGCCGGCATCGGAGCCGCCGCCGGCGGCGCGGTGCTGCTGATCGTGCTGCTCTGGGGCTGGCTCAAGCGGATCTCCACCCGCTACGCGATCACCAACCGCCGCATCCACATCCGCCGCGGGATCCTGAGCCGCAACATCGAGGAGACGCGGCTCGACCGCCTCCAGGACACCCGCGTGCAGCAGGGGCTCGGCCAGCGCCTGCTCGGGGTGGGCACCGTCGACTTCGGCACGTCGGCCGAGTCGGGCGCCGGATTCCGCTTCGAGGGCATCGCGAACCCCGACCACGTGGCCCGCCAGATCGACCGCGTGCTCCACGAGGCCGACGCCCCCGCGCCGCCGGTCCCCCCGCCACCCGCCAGCTGAGCGCCACCCGGCGCCGGCGCCGAGCTCGAACGCGGGCTACTTCTGGCCGGTGTCGTAGTCGACGATCACGTCGCTCTTCTCCCCCTGCGTCACGACCACGCGCTGGGGCGGCTCCGGTCGCGGCAGCGGACGCGGCTGAATGCCGCTCACCACGTACTCGCCCGGCGGGAGCAGGATCGCGAAGCGGCCGTCCCTGCCGGAGCGGAGCTTGGCTATGAGGCGGCCGTCGGCCGCCGAGCGCACGCGCACGCGTGCGTCGTACGGCCGCGTGTTCACCGCGCACTTCGACGGGCCCGGGCACAGGGGTCCGATGAAGATCGCCCCCTCGATGCCGCTGGACCCGGCCTGCGCGGAACCCGTCGGCGGCCCGCCCGCCCCCGCGCCGGCCAGTGCCGCTCCGGCGGCCGCCGTGGCGCCCGCCGCGATCAGAGCCCCCCCGAGAGCGCCTCGCCTCACGGGCTCACGGCCTGATCGCGAAGTTCCGCGTCCGGTAGTTGCGGTCCGGGCCCATGCGCATCGCCGAGCCCCACACGACGTTCGGGTCCCTGCGGTCGGGGGTCGCCGCCGCGTAGTCGCCCCAGCGGCACGACCCCGTCGTCGGCCGCACGTTGCATACCGCCCGGCTCAGTCTCGACTCCCCGGGGGCCACCACGATCTCGTTGCCGAAGGCGAGGTCGCCGTTCGCGTCGACGGTGCCGGAGCGGGCGCGGATCTCGGCCGGCACGTTCGGGTTCGCGACGCTGTAGTTGATCATCACCGTGCTCCCGTTGGTGCCGGGCGCGATCGCCGGGTAGAAGGCGAACGCGCCGGGCACGTCAAGCGTACCGTTGCGCTGCGTCGAGGAGCGCGGGTCGATGCGGTACCAGCGCACCACGGCGCGACCGTCCCCGGCGTTCACCTCGTGGGTGGTCCAGATGACGAACCTGCCGGTCGGGTCGAAGTCCCCGAACGCCTGCATGAAGCGCCCGTCCTGGGTCTCGAGGTCCGAGTACGGCTGGCCGTCTGCGGGATCGTTCCCGCCGCCCTGGGGGGCGTCCGCGGCCGCCGCGAACGGCGGCGCCGCGATGTTGATCGCCGTGGAGCCGGGGCGCAGCTTCGGCCGGCCCGTCTTCCCGACCACGCGCCAGAGGTTGAGCGTGTTGCGCGCGGTCGCGTTGCCGTCGTCGTCGAAGCCCGGCGCGGACGCGACCACGTAGCCGTTCGCGTTCGTGCTGCTCGAGTTCACGGGCACCGGGGTGAAGGCCGAGTACCTCCGCTCCGCGTTCTGCGGGTCGCGAACGCGCAGGTTGAAGGTCTTGACCCTGCGCTCCTTGGACGTCGAGGTGCAGCGGCGCTGGCCGTTTCGAGGCTTGCGCGCGATCCTCAGCCGGGAGCGCACGAAGCTGCCGCTCCGGAACGCATTCGTGCCGATGATGATGTGACGCTTGCTGACCCCCAGCTTCGGGAAGTCGTCCTGCGTCGTGCTGGCCCGCGTCACGTACTTGCACCACCCGCCGGTGGGGTTGTCCTGGCGGTTGGCGGTGGCGAAGTTCGTCGGGTTCGACGTCACCGACCAGCCGAAGACGAGCGTCCGCTCGTTCGGGGTCCTGAGCCCGCCGGCGGCGGCGTAGAACCACCGGTCGGAGGACTCGTCCCACACGATCTGCGGGTCGTACACGCCGTCGTCGCGGGCGAAGCGGTCGAGCGGCACCGGGCCGTCGCTCCGCGCGGGGTCGAGGTTGCGGTCGTACGCCTGGATGCGGAAGTTGATCATCTGGACGTAGTGGTCGTGGCCGATCGCGCCGGTCGGATCCGGCGGCTGGCCGCCGGGGCCGAGGCCGTCGCGGTTCGCGCCCGGGACCGTGGCGGTGGCGGGCTGGAGCCCCGATGCGGTGGCGACGCTCATCGGCGCCGACGGCCACGACAGCTGGTAGACGGACTTGGCGTCGGCCTTCTGCTGGTCGAGCAGCGGCTGGTTCGCGCTGCTCCGCGGCGCCGACGTGTCCGTCGACTCGGCGATCGTCACGTCGTCCGCCGGGCCCTCGTCGGCTGCGTCGGTGGAGGCCGCAACGCCCGACACCGCGCCGAGGAGCGTGACGCGAAGCTGCGTCGTGCGCATGTGACCGTCGTTGTCGAGGGCCCTGACCGTGACGATCCGCATCCCGGTGGGGAAGTCCTGCGGGTCGAGCGTGTAGGTGCGCGAGAGGCCGCCCGTGCCGGACTGCTCCACGAAGTCCTCCTGCTCCCCGTCGACCAGGACCTCGATGCTCTTGACGCCGCTCCCGTCAGAAGCCGTGATGCTGAGCGGATAGGTCGTGCCGTCGTCCGCGAGCGTGTTGTCGCGCCGGTCCCAGAGCGCGCCGCTGAGGGACACGGTCGGGGGCGAGGCGCCGCTGGTCGCGCTGTCGGTGAAGCCGTCGGCCCTCGAGACGTAGGTGGTCGACGCGCTGGAGGGCTCGTTGACGGTGGTCGTCGTGCTCCCGTCGCCGCCGAGCGCGTACGAGAAGGTGGTCGTCTGGCCGGCGCCGGTCGAGGCGTCCGTGACCCTGGTCATCGACGCGACGCGACGGCCGCCCTGCGCGCCGGAGTAGGTGAAGCGCGTGGTCGGCCCACCCGGCCGGCTCACCTCCGTCAGCCGGCGGCTGGCGTCGTAGGCGTACCGCGTCACGGCGTCGCTCGGCGACGTGTAGGTCTCGAGCATGCCCGCCGCGTCGTACGTGTAGCGGTGGACGCGGCTGCCGGGAGCGTCGATGCGGGTGATCCGCCGCTCGGAGTCGACCGTGAACGTCGTGGTGCGGCCGAGCTCGTCGGTGGCGGACTGCGGCGTCCCGTCGGCGCGGTACGAGAACGTGGTGCGGTTGCCGCCCGCGTCGTGGATCGTCCTGGCGCGGCAGCTGTCGCAGTCGAACGTGTACTGCTCGCCGCTCTCGTTGGTCGTCACGGTGTACGTGCCCGAGCTCGCGACCAGCGTGGCGTCCGCGTTGCTCGCCGCATACGTTCCGTCCGCGTTGCGGGCGAAGCGCACGATGGAGTGCGAGGGCCCGAAGAACGTGATCGAGTTGTCGTCGTTCTTGCGGAGCCGGAGGTCGGCGCCGGCGAGTCCCGTCCACCGCAGCCCGTGAGTGCCGGTCGCGGGGGACACGCTGTTCGCGTAGCGCACGAGGTCGATGTCCTCGGCGTCGGCCGTGAACTCGGGATTGGCGTCGGGCTCGGAGAGGAGGAGGTTTCCGGTGGCCACGTTGACGTTGACGTCGTCGGCCTCGCTCTCGTCCTCGGGTGAGTAGAGGCCGGTCCGGTCGGGGCTGACGAAGCCCATGCCGTTGAGGGCGCCGGGACGGTGGATGGTCACGAACCACTCGTCGGTGGCGACGTTCCCGGCGAAGTCGGTCACCTTGACGGTGAGCTTGTGGCGACCGGCCGAGTACTCCTCGGCGCGCCAGACGAAGTCCTGCACCCAGCCGCAGCTGTCACACGAGGAGCCCGATCGCACGCGCCGGTAGTCCCCCGACGCCGGATGGGGATCGCGGTCGTCCACGAGCAGCTCGATGCTCTTCACGCCCGAGCGAGCGCCGCTCGCGGCCTCGTCCTTCGCGTCGACCCTGAGGTTGTAGTCCTCCTCGTCGTAGACGACGCCGTCGCCCGGGTTCCTCAGCGTGCCGGTGTTGGTCATCGTCGGCGCGCTCCTGTCGAGCTGGACCTGCCAGTCGTCCCAGCGGCGGTGCAGCTCCGTGTTGCTCCCCGGCGCGTAGTTCACGGGGTCGGAGGCGATGGCGACGACGTCGATCGGCCCGTCCGCGAAGCCGGCGGTGTTCAGCGCGTACGGATGGCTCATCGTGGTGGCGCAGCCCGACGCCGTGTCGCAGAGCGAGCCGTCGGGCTTCCTGCCCTGCTGGGCCTGCAGCCCGTCGCGGTCGATGGCCCTGAAGTCGTCGTAGTAGTACTGCTGGGCGCTGGTCGAGCCGCCCGCGACGCGCACTCCCACGCCCCCGGCGCCGTGCGGCCCGCCGGCCTGCGTCGTGACGACGTTCCACGCGACCGGCTCGGTCGCGCCGTCCAGCCAGTACTTGACGTAGATCGTCGAGGACGTTCCCGCGGCGTCGGTGAGCGCCACGACCCGCAGCCGGTACCAGCGATCCCGTGCGAACCCGAGGCCGGTGTCCTGGTCGATGAATGCGGGCTGGCTCACGCCGCCCTCGGTCCGGGCGCCGCGTACGAGCAGCATGTTGCCGTCGGTGGCGACGAGGCCGACGCGATAGTTGTCGCCGCCGTTGGGCTGCCGGCGCAGCGTCACGTACGCGAAGCTGCCGACGCCGCTGCCGGTCGTCGTCTGCGCGAACTTTATGCGCGTGCTCACGTCGACGTTCTTGATGCGCGCGCCGTAGAGCGACGCCGAGCGGAAGCCGGCGCCCGAGGGGAAGTCGATCTTCCCCCCGTTCGCGGGGGTGGCCGTGAAGTCGCCCGCCTGACCCTCGTCGACGATCCATGCGCGGCCGCGGTAGCGCTCGTGGATCTGCTCCGCCGTCAGCGGGGCGTTGTAGACCGCCGCGTCGTCGATCGTCCCCGCGAGGTACTGCTGCGTCGGGCCCCCACCCGATCCGAGCGTGAGACCGGTGTTCTGGTCGTAGACGGTGATCGTGGTGGTCAGCCGCGCGACGCCGTCGACGTAGATCACCGTCCCGTTGGGCACGCCCGACCTGAAGCTCATCGCCACGTGGTGCCAGTTGCCGTCGGCCACGCTGACGCCGGTCGAGCGCGTCAGGCCGGTGCCCCAGTCGTGGGTGGCGACGACCCCGTCGAGGAGGAACAGGCCGTATGCCCATTGCTTCACCACCACGCCGCGGTAGGAGCTGCCCGGGCTGGGAGCCTTCACCCAGGCCTCGACGGTCCCGTTCGCGAGCTTCAACCCTGTGGGGTTGCCGGCGTTGACGTGGCCCGTGGTGCCGTTCAGCCGCACGGCTCGGTCGCCGTCCGGCGTGGCCCCGGGCTCGTTGAGCGTGTACCCGCCGGTGTAGGTGCCGCCGTTCTCCTCCCTGACCGACGCCGCGTCGACGTAGAACGTCGTGGCGATGTTGTTCGTGGTCCGGACGTAGAGCCGGTAGGTGCCGGAGCGCGTGGGCGTGACGACGCCGGTGTACTCGGTGTAGCCGCTCGAGCTGGGCGATACGACCGCCTGGACGACGAGCTCCTCGTGCGGCGACGCGATCTCGCCGAGCGCGATGCGGAGGTTCGAGCCGCCGTCCGCCCGCTTAAGCTTCACGCGGACGCGGTAGCTCTGGCCGGCCGTGACGGAGAAGTCGGTGCCCGTTCCGGCCTGCCAGGAGGCCGGGGTGACGACCTTGCCCACGTGCGCTCCGTCAGGGGCGCCGCTGTCCGCCTCGCGCACGATGCTCGACGTGGCGAGGAAGAACCCCCCGGTGACGGCCCAACCGCTCCGGTCCGTCTCGAAGCTCGGGTTGGTGACGAGCTGGGGGTGGAAGGCGCTGTCCGCCGCGCGGGTGCCCGACGGCTCGTTGAGCCGCCAGCGGGCCACACGGGACGCCGGCGCGTCGGCCACCTGGTCGGCGCTGCCCCAGCCGCTCGTCGTCGTGCGGTTGAAGTGATCCGAGACCGGCGCGACGTACAGGGAGCTCTCCCGGACGCCCGAGTGCTCGTCGAAGACGCTCGCCGGCACCCGGTGGTCGCCGTCCGGGAACCACTTGCCGCGCTCGGTCGTGTACGGGTCCGGCCGCGACCGGTCGCTCTTCACCGTCCAGCTCTTGTTCCGGCTCGGGTCGTTGTTGCCGACGATGTCCGTCGAGCTGGCGGTGTAGGTCTTCACGCCTTCCGGGGCGGTGTTCGTTATGCCGGGTGCCGTCCAGTCGGTCGGGCACGTGTCGTAGACGTCGCTCGTCCTGCAGGTGCTGTGCGGGAGCTGGCCGTCCGACACGATGTCGATCGTCCCCATCCCCACGCCCTGGTTGGCGCCCGCGTTGTCGACCGCGCGCACGGTCGCCGTGTCGGTGTAGCTCTCCACCCACCCCGACGGGACGGGATTGCTGTGGGTGACCGTCGTCTCGGGCGAGCTGTTGTCCGCCGAGTAGGTGGCCGCCCCACCCATGGCCGCGAACGGCTGCGTCGAGCCCGAGGGGCCGTACATGATCAAGCCGAACACGACCGCGTTGTTCAGCGCGTTCGGGTCGTTGGCCGGCTGCTGCGGAGTGCAGGCCTCGCCGTGCGACGAGTTGATGCAGTAGTACTCGTAGCGGCTCCGCTCGCCGTGCCACGAGATGTAGCGGTACGGGCGGTTCTCCCACGAGTTCGGATCGGCCGAGAACCACTGGCCGTTGGTCGGCCAGCCCACGCAGTGGCCCTGGCAGATGCCCGAGAACCGCGCGCTGTTGCTCACGTCCATGCTCATGTTCGCGGCGTCGTAGCGGAAGATGTACGTCCCCGGGCGGGCGTTCTTCTGCCACAGGGCGCGGTCGTTCGATGCGTACGACGTGTTCGCGAAGCCGTAGACGTACAGCGCCCCGTCGCCGTTCTTGCACTGGTAGAACGGCTGGCCGGCGGGGTACGGGCACGGGTGCGACTGGGCGCGGCTCGACCACGAGAACCAGCCCGGCCAGTCGTAGCCGGCCGGCCGCGGGCTGCAGGGCAGCGGGACGCCGGGCGGGCAGGTGCTCTGCCCGTTCTCGTCGCGGACGTACGTCGTCGGATCGACCATGACCGGGTAGGCCACGCCGCCGCTCGTATCGACCTTCATCACCAGGCGATCGCCGTCGACCTCGTATCCGACGGGGACCGACTCGCCCTGCGCATCGGCGGCGATCGCGGGCCCGACCAGCGCCACGCGCTTGCCGCTCCGGACGATCTCGGCTGAGCCGAGCGGCGCGTCGTCGCCGAGCGACGTCAGGCGCAGCCGCGCGTCCTGGGGCAGGTCGAACGCCAGCGCAGGCTTGGTGGGGCTGTCCGGCGACCGCAGGACCAGTGAGATCTCCGCACCGGTGGGGACGGGCTCGACCACGAGGTCGGTGTCCGCGAGCGCGTTCCCATAGAAGAGCTTGTTGGAGTTGAGCGTCGCGTCGCCGGCCTCGGCCCCGTCGAGCGCGATGCCGAAGTGCTCGTCGAGGAAGCGCACGCTGCCCCGCGAGTCCTTGGGAAGCCGCACGGCGGCGCCGCTGCTCTTCGGCGCGAAGGCCGCGCCCATGTCCGAGAGCGCGAGGTCGATCGGCTCCTTCCCACCGCCGGGCGTCCGCCCGACGAGCGGCAGCGTGCTCTCGAGGACGCTGCGGCCCCCACCGGGCTCCTCGATCAGCGCGCTGGTGCCGTTCAGGTAGCGCGCGAGCTTCTGTCCGTCGCGAAGCGGGGGCCACTTCAGCGGGGGGTCGGAGACGAGCCTCGGGAACCGCGAGCGGGTGGTCGCCAGGGCCTCCGCGTCCGACTGGCCCCGGTACCGGGTGCGCGATTTCGCGCGCTCGCGCTGCCCGGCCTCCGAGTTGCGGAAGGCGCGGCGCTCGTGCTCCTTCTGCTCGGCTGCCTCGTACGCCGCGCGGGCGGGCCCCGAGGCGGCGCTGGCGCGGCCATCCCGTTCCTTCTCGCCGGGCGCCGCGAATGCGCCGGCGCCGCCGAGGATGCCCAGCGCGGCGACCGCGGCTGCGGTCCGAGTCCAAAGCAACGCAGTGCCGCGCGTGGGCTGCCACGCGCGAATACGACGGCGCACCGGTGAGTCCCCCTTTGAGAAGTGGCCAGGGCGGCGAGTCGAAGGCCAAGCTAGGGCCGGGCCGGGCGTGACGCAAGCGCCGGGCCGGGCTAACCGTCGGGCGGGCGACAGCCACCGCTCCCGGACTGTTCCGGGCGCGACGGATACGGCGCGTGGCGCGGCTTCAGATACGCGCGAGCAGGTCGCCCGGCGGGTCGCCGCAGAGCGCCCAGGCGACGCCACGGCGCTCGATGACGCCGCGCTCGGCGAGGTCGTGGAGAGCGGAGTTCACCGACGACCGGTGTGCGCCGAGCAACTCGGCGATCAGGTCCTGTGGCAGCCGAAGTTGGAGCACGACGCTGCCCGCCTCGCGCCGCCCCCACCTGTCGGCGAGGTGCCACAGCAGGAGGTGGACGCGCTCGGGCATGTTCGGGATCTGGGCGATCGCGAGCCGCAGTACGAGCGCCCGCGACCGGTCGATTGCGCGAGCCGCCAGGCGCGGGAGGACGCCGGGGATGCCCGCGACCCCCGCGACGAAGTCGTGATCGAGCAGCGCGAGCTCGGCTCGCTCCAGCACGGACCAGCGCGCCTGCTGGGCCACGACCGCGTACTCGTCGGCGTCGGGCTGGTCCGGCCGGATGAGGTCACCTCGGCCGAGCAGCTCGGCGGCGTGGCGCCGGCCCGCCGCCACACGGCGCGTCAGCGCCCCCTCGAGCACGAGCAGGCCGAACGGAGCACGGCCGGCCAGGTCCTCGTGCAGCGGCTGCCATGGTCCGCGTTCGAGCGTGCAAACCTCGACGATCACGTGGCGCCGAAGGCGCGGCGCGATCTCCTCGGGCACGTCGCCGGCCAGATCGGGATCCGCCTCGAACAGACGGACCGCGCCCGCGGGCTTCAGTGCGACCGCGTTCCTGGGCGCCCGGGCGGCCGGCCGGGAGCCGGGCTCCGGACCTGTGAGCTCGAACTGTGCTCCGCTCATCTCCCGCACCTTTGCCGGACGGCCTCCTGATGGTCGGGCCCTTACCGCTCAAGCTATATGCCCGGGGTATGACCCCCCGACTCGCGCCGGCGACGCAGTGCGCTGCATCTCACACTGCGGTCTTTGAGCCGCCGCGAACGCGACTAGCGGTCGAGGCGACCGCGCACGAGCAGCACCGGCAGGCCCGGCTCGCTGCGCTGCCACACGATCGCCGCCTCGCCCCGCTCGTTCGCCCACGGGTCCGGGAAGCTCGAGCGGTCGTTGCGGACGGAGGGACCCGAGATGACCGCGTGCCGGCCGAAGGCGCCGGCGCGGTTCGACGATGCGGCCCTGACCTGCCCCTGCGCGGAGTCCCAGTCGAAGCCCCACGAGACCCAGGTGACGAGCGCCCGGCCCGCCCCGTCGATCGCCACGGCCGGCCGGTCGTTCCTGAGCGGGTCGTCGCCGGGCGTGAGCAGTCGCGGACCGACCACCTTCCCGTGGCGGCGGCGCATCAGCGCGTAGACGTCGCCGTCGGCCTCCCACGCGAAGACGCTGTCGCCGGTCGCGTTCATGGCACCACGCAGCCAGTTCGCGGCGCCGGTCGTCATGTCGAGCGTGCGCCGCTTGAAGCGCGCGCCCGGCCGGCGCGCGAGCAGGACGAGCCGCCCGTCGGGCCGCGTCTGGCCAGCGGCCACCTGCGCCCCGCTCGGCGCGGTGAGCACGACCTCCCACGTCTCCTCGTCGTCGCGCACGGTCCGGGTGGCCGTCTCCAGCGGCGCGCTCGTCGGCGGGCGGGCGAACGGAGCGCTCGTCACCGACCAGAGGCTCGCGCGATCGGCGCCGTCGCCGGCCGGCCGCGTGGTGCCCCACGTCCAGACGATCCGGTCGTCGCGCGTCAGGTCGGTCAGGAGCTGCCCCGCGCCGGCGGCGCCGGGGATGCGGTCGAATGCGTTCCCGCGGCGCTTCAGGGCGCCGCCGGCGGGGCCGGAGGCGAAGACCACGCGGTCGGTCCGGCCGTCCCGGTCGGGGTCCTCGCCCCACGTGGCCACCACCGTGC
>JALZEZ010000310.1 GCA_030861775.1 Actinomycetota bacterium | reverse complement strand
GCGCCGCCGCCCGCCGAGCGGCCCCCGGAGCGCTCCTCGCCGCCCTCCGCCAAGGCCGAGCGCGTCTGCGACCGCATGGTCGCCCCGTGGGGGAGCGACTCCGCCTCCGGGAAGCCGCGCGAGCCGTTCCGCGGGGTGGGCAAGCTGGTCAAGTCGCTGCGCCCCGGCTGGACCGGCTGCCTGCGCGGCGGCACCTACACGAAGTCCGAGGTGATCGTCCGCCAGCGCAAGGTCACGCTCCGCAGCGCCCCCGGCGAGCGCGCCACCTGGCGCGGGCGGATCATCCTCGAGGGCCGGCGCGACAAGCTGGTGGACCTCGTCCTCGACGGCTCCTACGGCCGCAAGGGGCTCCCGAACCCGACCGTCAACGCGCCGGGCGTCGTGGTCTCCGACAGCGACATCACCAACACGCGGGGCATCTGCGTGAACGTCCGCACCTGGCGCGGCGAGCGCCCGGACGGTTTCGTGATCCAGCGCAACCGCATCCACGACTGCGGCCGCCGCCCGCCGACCAACCACGACCACGGGATCTACGTGGTGGACGGCGTGGGGGGCCTGATCCGCGACAACGTGATCTTCCGCAACGCCGACCGCGGCGTGCAGCTCTACCCCTCGGCCCACGACACGACGGTCGTCCGCAACACGATCGACGGCAACGGCAGCGGCGTGATCATCTCCAACGCGAGCTCCCGCAACCTGTTCCGCGAGAACCTGATCTCGTACTCGGTCGAGCGCTGGAACGCCGAGAGTCACAACCTCACCGGGCGCGGCAACCGCTTCGAGGCGAACTGCCTGCGGGCGGCCCACCCGCGCGATCCGGGCTACGACGAGAACGGCGGCGTGGTGCTGCCGCCGATCGTCCACCAGGCGGACAACGTCGTCATCGACCAGGAGCCGTACCGCGCCCGGGCGAGCGGCGACTACACGCCGGCCGCGCACGGCTGCCCGGCGAAGGGCGCCCGCGGCCCGGCGCGCAAGCCGCGCTAGGAGCTCTTCTTGCCGTTGCCGTCGCCGTCGCTCGCGGCCTTGCGCAGCGCGCGCGGGACCACGAAGCGGATGCCGGAGCGATCGTCGTCGACCGAGCAGGTCTTGTTGTCGATCAGCCCTCGCTGCTTGGCGGGCGGGACGAGATGCATCTGGTTGACGTAGGCGTCGTGGCCGCGCTTCCAGGTGATCAGCCACAGGTAGCCGTCGTCGCGCATCCGGGGGCGGTAGCGCTCCAGCACGTCCTCCGCCTCCTCGAGCGACCCGACGAGGACGATCGCGCCGTCGAGCTCCCCGGAGCGCACGAGGCCGCGGCCGGTGACCTCCTTGACGTCCTTGCGGATGCCGCCGCCGACGTCGCCCACGACCTCGACCCGGTCGCCGGCGCGGATGCCGAGCTTCTGGACGGTCGTGCGGTGGCTGTAGTCGGTCTCCGTTACGGGCATGTGCAGCGGAATTCTATGAGGGGCCCGCACCCGGCTTCGCGGGTGGCGTCCCGAGCGATACCCGCCCGCCGCGCGCGGTAATCTCGCGGAATGCCTATCGGGGGTGTCCTCACAGCGATGGTCACGCCGTTCGACGCCGACGGCCGGGTGGACGAGGCCGCCGCGATCGACCTGATCCGGCACCTGCTGGCGAACGGGTCCGACGGCGTGGTGGTCGCGGGCACCACGGGCGAGGGGGCGACGCTCGACGACGAGGAGAAGTGCCGCCTCTTCGAGCTGGCCGTGTCCGAATGCGGTGACGCTCTCGTCGTCGCGGGCACGGGGTCGAACGACACCGCCCACACCGTCCACCTGACCGAGCGCGCCACCGAGATCGGGGTGGACGCCCACCTGGTGGTCACGCCCTACTACAACAAGCCGAACCGGCGCGGGATCGTGGCCCACTTCGAGGCCGTGGCCAGGGCCACCGACCTCCCGATCATCGCCTACAACATCCCCTCGCGCTGCGTGGTGGACATCCCCAACGACCTGCTGCGCGAGCTTGCCGAGACGATCCCCAACGTGCAGGCGGTCAAGCAGGCGAACAACGACAACCTGGCCCCGATCGAGGGCCTCGACCTGCTGGCCGGCAACGACGACATCCTGGCCAGGACGATGGACATCGGGGGCACCGGCGGGATCCTCGTGGCCTCGCACCTGTTCGGGAACGAGATGAAGCGGATCGTCGAGGAGCCCGAGAGCCGGGCGGAGATCCACGCCTCGCTCGAGGACGCCTACCGGGCGCTCTCGGTCACCACCAACCCGATGCCGATCAAGGCCGCGCTGCGGATGGCCGGCCACCGGGTGGGCGGCTTCCGGCTGCCGATGGTGGACCTCTCGCCGGAGGAGGAGGCCGAGGTCCGCGCCATGCTCGAGCGCCACGAGCTCCTGAGCCCGGTTTGAGCGGCACCCTCCGCGTCCTCCCGCTGGGCGGGCTGGGCGAGATCGGCAAGAACATGACCGTCGTCGAGTACGACGGGCGGATCGTCGTGGTGGACACCGGCCTGATGTTCCCCACGCCGGACCAGCTCGGGGTGGACCTGGTGCTGCCGGACTTCGCCTACCTGCGCGACCGCGCGAAGGACATCGAGGCGATCGTGCTCACCCACGGCCACGAGGACCATGTGGGGGCGCTGCCGTACGTGCTGCGCGAGCTCGGCGAGCGCAACGCGCCGCCGGTCTACGGCGGGCCGCTCACGATCGGCCTCGTCCGCTCCAAGCTCGACGAGCACAAGCTCGGGAGCAGCACCACCCTCGAGGAGGTGGGCCCGGGCCAGACGTTCGACGCCGGCCCGTTCTCGGTCGAGCCGGTGCGCCTCTCGCACTCGATCCCGGACTCGCTGGGGATGGCCCTGACCTGCGAGTTGGGCACCACGCTGGTGACCGGCGACTACAAGTTCGACCAGACCCCGGTGGACGGCCAGCCCGCCGACATGGCCCGCCTTGCCGAGCTGGGCCGCGAGGGCCTGCTGCTCCTGTGCGGCGACTCCACCAACGTGGACCGGCCCGGCATCGCGCTGTCCGAGGCCAGCATCGGCCCGCGCCTGGAGGAGGCGATCGCGCGCTGCCGGGGCCGGGTCGTCGTCACCTGCTTCGCCTCGAACATCCACCGCGTGCAGCAGGTGGTCGACGCCGCGGCCGCCGTGGGCCGCAAGGTCTCCCTGGTCGGGCGCTCGATGCGCAAGAACGTGAACATCGGCCGCGGGCTCGGCCACATCCATGTCCCGGAGGGCATGCTCGTCGGCGTCAAGGAGATCGAGGACTTCCCGGACCACAAGCTCGTCGTGATCTCCACCGGCAGCCAGGGCGAGCCGCTCTCGGCCCTGCGGCGCATGGCCCACGGCGACCACCCGCAGGTGGAGCTGCGCGAGGGCGACACCGTGCTCTTCTCGGCCACGCCGATCCCCGGCAACGAGCGCGCGGTGAACGAGACGATCAACCGCATCTACCAGCTCGGCGCCGACGTGATCACCGCCCGCGACGCGCCGATCCACGCCTCGGGCCACGGCTACGCCGAGGAGCTGAAGCTGATGATCAACCTCACCTCGCCCGAGTACGTGATGCCGGTGCACGGGGACTTCCGCCGGATGCGGCTTCACCGCGAGCTGGCCGAGACCGTCGGGGTGCCGCGCGACAAGGGCTTCCTGGTCGCGAACGGCGTTCCCCTGGAGATCGACGAGCGCGGGGCCCGGATCGGCGAGCGCGAGCAGGCGGGGATGATCTTCGTGGACGGCGTGGACGTGGGCGACGTCGAGGACATCGCCCTGCGCGATCGCCGGATGCTGTCCGCCGACGGGATCTTCATCGTCGTGGCCACGGTCTCCGAGCAGGACGGGCGCTCGGTGGCGCCGCCGGAGCTGATCTTCCGCGGGGTGCCGTTCCTCGACACCGGCGACGAGGACGTGCTCGACGACCTGCGCCGGGCGGTGGACGAGTCGCTGGCCAACTCGGCGCGCGAGGAGATCAGCGAGATCGACCTGCTCCAGAGCCACCTGCACGACGACGTCGCGCGGTTCGTCTACGAGCGGCTCAAGCGGCGTCCGATGGTGCTGCCGGTGGTGGTGGAGGTATGAGCTCGCCCACGCGCTGAGCGGGGTCAGGGGGCGGCAGGGCCGCGGCGATCGGCAGGTGGACGGTGAAGCGGGCCCCGCCCGCGGCGCCCTCACCGACCTCGACCGCTCCGCCGTGGTGCTGCGCCACCGCCCTGACGATCGCCAGACCCAGCCCGCTTCCGCCGCCGGTCTCGCCGGCGCCGCGCACGAAGCGGTCGAAGATCCGCTCCCGGGCCTCGGGCGGGATGCCCGGGCCGGCGTCCTCGACCTCCAGGACCGCCCAGCCGGCGGCCTCGCCCACGCGCACCGTCACGGCGGTGCCGGGCGGCGTGTGCACGAGCGCGTTCTCGACCAGGTTGAGCGTGAGCCGGTGCAGGTCGTCGGACACGCCCTCCACCACCGGGCCGCGCTCGGGGAGGTCGAGCTGGAGGGCGTGGTCGGCGCTGACCGGGGCGGCCTCGGCGGCGGCCTCGCGGGCGACGTCGGTGAGCGTCACCCGCTCGCGCAGGCCCTCGCGGCCGGCGTCGGCGCGGGCCAGCAGCAGCAGGTCCCCGACAAGCCGGCGCATGCGGCGCGACGAGCGCAGCGCCGCGCCCGCGGTCTCGGCGTCGTCGCCGTGCAGCTCGGCCTCGAGCAGCTCGAGGTTGGCCAGGATGCTGGTGAGGGGCGTGCGCAGCTCGTGCGAGGCGTCGGCCACGAACTCGCGCTGGCGGGCCAGCGCGCCCTCGGTCTCGCGC
>JALZEZ010000607.1 GCA_030861775.1 Actinomycetota bacterium | reverse complement strand
GAAGTGCACGCCGAGGGCGAGCAGGTCGCGGACGGCGGCGGGCGACTCGTCGCAGAGCACGCGGGCCGCGCTCGGGCGCGAGATGCCGCGGCCGGCGGCGAGGGTGTCGGCTAGGTGGCGCTCGGGGGAGTCGTAGACGGCCAGGGCGGCGGCGATGCCGCCCTGGGCCCAGTAGCTCGCGGACTCGGCCAGTGGGGAGCGCGAGACGAGGACCACCCGCGCCCCCTCGCCCGCCGCGACCAGCGCCGCGTACAGGCCGGCGGCCCCGGCGCCCACCACAGCCACGTCCGTCTCGAGCGTCGCTGTCGGCTCGGCGTGCAAGCTCGGACTACGGTACCGGCATGGGACCGCCGCTCTACTTCCGTCACGAGTCCTCGCTCGAGCACGACACCGGCCCGCACCCCGAGGGGCCGGGGCGGATCCCGGCCATCGAGCGGGAGGTCGAGGGGCGCGACTGGCTCGGGTTCTCGGTCCGCGAGGCGCCCGAGGTGGACCTCGAGACGCTCACCGTCGTGCACCCGGACCGCTACGTGCGGGGCGTGCGCGAGACGTGCGAGGCGGGCGGCGGGGCGTTCGGCCTAGACACGGTGGCGTCGCCCGGGTCGTGGAGCGCCGCGCTGCACGCCGCGGGGGGCGCGTGCGCGCTGACCGACGCGCTGCTGGGGCGCGAGGCGCCGTTCGGGTTCTGCGGTCTGCGGCCGCCGGGGCACCACGCCGAGCCGGAGCGGGCGATGGGGTTCTGCCTGTTCAACAACGTCGCCGTGGCGGCGCGGCACGCGCTGGACTCGCACGGCGTCTCGCGGGTGCTCGTGTTCGACTGGGACGTGCACCACGGCAACGGGACCAACGACATCTACCACTCCGACTCCGCGGTGCTGTTCGCCAGCATCCACCAGTCGCCGCTGTATCCGGGGACGGGACCGCTGACCGACGTGGGCTCGGGGGAGGGCGAGGGGTTCTCGGTGAACCTGCCGGTGCCGCCGGGGTCGGGCGAGGGGGTGTGGCTGTCGCTGGTCGACCACGTGCTCGTGCCGGTGGCGCGCGAGTTCCGGCCGGAGCTGATCCTGGTCTCCGCCGGCTTCGACGCGCACCGCGACGACCCGCTGGCCGACTGCCGCCTGGAGGTCGCGTCGTTCGCGGCGATGGCGGCGCGGGTGCGGGCGCTCGGGGAGGAGCTCGGTGCGCCGGTGGGGGCGGTGCTCGAGGGCGGCTACGACCTGGTGGCGCTGTCGGCGTCGGTGGCTGCGACGCTGGAGGTGTTCGGGGAGGCGGACGGGGCCGCCGCGTCTCCGCCCGCCGGGGAGGCCCCTTCCGCCGGCCCGCCCGTCGAGCCGGGCCGCTCGCCCGAGGCGGACTCGGTCACCGAGCGCGCCCGCGCGGTCGTCGGGCGCTACTGGTCGCTCTGAGCGGCGCTACTTCGGCTTGACCTGGCGTGGGTAGCCGCCGCCGAAGCCCTGGGAGGCGTAGCGGTCGGCCGCGCGGGTGGCCTGCTCGCTGGTGTCGAACTGGCCGGCGAAGACGACCCAGTAGCCGGGGCGCAGCGTGGAGAAGTCGTCCGAGCGGAGCACGCCGGCCTCGATGCCGCGCTTGATGGCCTGCTCCGCCTTGGCGTCCGCGGCGTTCCGCGAGGTGGCCGAGACGAGCACGACCGTGTAGGCGGTCTTGCCCGCGGGCCATTCGGCGGGGGTGCCGGTGGACGGCTCGGACGGGGTGGTCGTCTCCGGCGGGTCCGCTGGCTGCGTCTGGTCCTTCGGCGGCGGCGTGTCGCCGCCGGAGGCGGGCGGGATGGTCGGCGTGGTGGAGGCGGGCGGCTGCGGCTCGGTGGTGGTGGCCGGCGGCGGAGGCTTCGGGTCGCCGGCGAGGTCGGCCACGTCGCCCTTCTTCACGTCGTCTTCAGAGGTCAGCTCGACCACGCCGAACGCGACCGCCGTCCCGACCAGCAGGACGCCGAGCCCGGCGAGGACCGCCGGCAGGAGCCAGCCGCGCGGCTTGCCCCCGGTGACCGGCGCTATCCGCGCGCCGCAGACGATGCACATCTCCTGCCCCGCCTCGGCGGGACTGCCGCACTGAGGGCACGCGACGCCCGCGACGGCGGCAGGCGGAGCGGCCGAGACGAGCTGCCCCGCCTGGGG
>JALZEZ010000606.1 GCA_030861775.1 Actinomycetota bacterium | reverse complement strand
CCGGCGCGGCGCGCCTCGTCCTCGGCCACCGCGTCGCGCACGGCGGCGGTCGTCACCCCGGCCTGCGTGGCGGAGTCGCCCAGCGTGTCGGACTCCGGCTCGGCGCCCTCGGCCTCCGCGACCCGGAAGAGCACGACCGTGATGTTGTCCTTGCCGCCCGCCGCGTTGGCGGCGTCGATCAGGTCGCGCGCGGCGTCGTCGAGCGAGCGCGCCGAGGCGAGGATGCCGGCCATCTGCTCGTCGCTCACCATGCCCGAGAGGCCGTCGGAGCAGAGCATGTAGACGTCGCCGTCGCGCGCGGTGTGGGTGAAGGTGTCCACCTGCACGTCGGCCTCCGGCCCCAGCGCGCGGGTGATGATCGAGCGCTGCGGGTGCACCTCGGCCTCCTGGGGGCTGAGCTTGCCCTGGCGCACGAGCTCCTCGACCAGCGAGTGGTCGTCGGTCAGCCGCTCGAAGGCGCCCTCGCGCAGCCGGTACAGGCGGCTGTCGCCCACGTGCCCCACCGCCACCTCGCGGCCCGAGACCAGCACCGCGGTGAAGGTCGTCCCCATGCCCGCGTGCTCGCTGTCGCCCTGGGCCATCTCGTAGATCCGCCGGTTCGCGGCGCGCGCCACCTCGCGCAGGCGCTCCTCGTCGCGCGTGCCGGCCGCGTCCAGCCCGGCCAGCTCCTCCACCGCCATCCGCGAGGCCACCTCGCCCGCCCGCGCGCCGCCCATGCCGTCCGCGACCGCGAACAGCGGCGCGCGCTCGAAGAACGCGTCCTCGTTGCTCTGGCGCTGGCGCCCCACGTCGGTGACGCTGGCCTTCTCGACTATGCGCAGGCCCATGGCGCGGCTACTCCTGGTAGCGGTACTCGGTGTCGCCGATCCGGATCGTGTCCGCCACCCGGAGCTGCTCGGGTTTTCGGAGCTGCCGGCCGTTCAGGTAGGTGCCGTTCGTGGATCCCATGTCTTCGATGTACATGAACTGCCCGCGCGGGAATATCCGCGCGTGGGCGGAGGAGGCGTAAGGATCGTCGATCCGCACGTCCGCGGTTGGCGAGCGCCCGACCGTGGCGCTGTCGCCCAACTCGAAGGCCGTGCCCGGCTCGTAGCCGAGCGCCGCGACCACCTCCAGCCGCGGCCGCACGCCGCTGCGCAGGTCCATGGCGGCACCGCGCTCGCGGCGCCCGCCGGACTCGTCCTCCTCCTCGTCGGGGAGCCGCCCGGCGCCGGCCATGTCCTTCAGCGCGCTGCGCACCACCCAGAGCAGGAAGAGGTAGAGCACGGCCAGGAACCCGAACTTGAGCAGCACGGCGACCGGGTCTGTCATGGAGCGATCGTCCCCATGGCTACTCGAGCACGAACCGGAGCCGGGCGAGTCCGAACGTGAGCTCGTCGCCGGGCTCGAGCACGGCCTGCTCGACGCGCCGGCCGTTCAGCTTCACGCCGTTGGTCGAGCCCAGGTCGGTCACGATCCAGCGCCCGTCCTCGTTGCGCAGCTCGGCGTGGCGGCGCGAGACGTTCGGGTCGTCGATCGTCACGTCGCAGTCGCGCGAGCGGCCGATCAGCAGGCGGCTCCCGGACAGCACGGTGCGCTTGTCGTGCCCGATCAGCATCGCGCGGCCGGCCAGCGCGGGCGGGGGCGCCAGCTTGCGGGCGGCGCGGTCGGGCGAGTAGACCATCGTGTGGCCGAAGTCGCCGGCGGACGGAGCCTCCTCCGGCCAGTCCGGCGCCTCCTCCTCCGGCGGCTGGACGAGCTGGGCCTGGATGCCGAACTCCCCGAGGCTGAGCCGGTCGTCGGTCTCGAAGTCGACGGTCGGGCGGGTGACCAGGGCAAGCCCCTCGGTGCGCGCGTGCTCGAGCAGGTAGTCGGACAGCTCCTTCTTCAGGCCGTCCTCGTAGCCCTCGAAGTGGTCGCGATCCTGCGGCGACAGCCAGACCGTGTAGTGGTTCGGGACGTACGTGTGCGAGATCGAGCGGGTCTGGTTGTCCTGCATCTCCTTCGCCAGCTTCCGCGCGATCTCGACGGGCTCGACCTTGGAGCGGAACGCGCGGCTGAAGGCGCCGCCGACGAGCCCCTCCAGCTTGGCCTCGAGGTTCCTTAGGACACTCACCGGCGAGCCATCCTACGGAAGGGCGGTCTCGCCACGGC
>JALZEZ010000605.1 GCA_030861775.1 Actinomycetota bacterium | reverse complement strand
GGCGAGGGGCCCTGACCGGAGCGCCTCACCCGCCGGCCGCGAGCGGCAGGGCGGCGAGGGCCTCCCGGACCCGGTCCGGAAGCGGCAGGTCGCGGCACGACCGCTCGACCGAGCGCTCGTACGACTCGACGAGCGACGCCTCCGCTATCAGCGCGCGCTCGTCCGCGGCCAGGCCGCTCGTGTCGCGTCGCTTGAAGCTGTAGTCGGTCTCCGAGCTGTGGAGCCCGGCGACCCGGTAGGCCTGCGGCTCGTCCGGGAAGATCAGCGGCGCGCGCCCCGACTCGAGCGCCCCGCGGGCGCCCCAGTCCTCGACCACGCCCGCCTCGTAGCGATCGCCGATGCCGAGCCGGCCGAGCAGCGCCGCGACCGCCTCGTGCGGCCAGCGCGTCAGGGCGTGCACGTACGTGACCGAGTCGATCCCGTGCTCGACGGCGTACGCGTGCAGCCGCTCGCCGGCGACCGAGGCGAGCACGAAGTTGCGCATCAGCTCCTCGCGCGGGACGCGGTCCGACCACTTCGCGAGCCACGACGCGAGCGACTCGTACGGGTCGCGGTCGAGCAGGAGCAGGTGCAGCCGGCCGGTGGGGTAGCCAGCTCGCGTCAGGCACTCGAGCGGGTTGAACAGGCATTCGGCGAGCGTGTACGGCCCGGTCATCTCCTTGGCCGCGACATGGGTGTGGGCACCGGCGTCGGGCAGCGCCCACGCGTCCCCCGGTCCGCCGAGCAGGCGGTGGCGCAGGATCGTCTTGACGGGCTGGTAGTAGGCCGGCACGCCGGCGATGCCGAACAGGTTGGTGAGCGCGGTCGAGCCGGTCCGGCACTTCCCGGTTATGCAGACCAGGTGCGGGAACGACTCGGCGGACCGGCCTGCGAAACCGCCGCGCAGGCGCTCGACCACCTCGCCGGTCACCTCCCGCAGGGTCGTCGCGCGCACCTGGTACCGCCCGTCCGGCTCGAGCCGCAGGCCCGACAGCTCGTCCGGGGAGCGCTCGGCGAGCGCGGCCAGCGTGGCGCTCACGACGGCCCGGCTCCGTTCGTCTCGCTCGCCGGCCGCACGAAGCCCCCGCAGTCCCGGTCGAGCAGGCGGTCGAGGTTGGCCGCGACCTCCGGCCCGATGTCCGCCGCACCCACCGGCAGCGACCCGCGCAGGCCGTCCTCGGCGAACCGCTCGACGGTGCGCGCGTCGTGGCCGAGCACCTCGGCGATCGGAATGCCGGTGAATCCCAGGAGCTCCGGCGGCTGGTGCGCCAGGCCGAGCCGCCCCGTCAGGCGGGCCATGTCGTCCGCCATCTCCGGCACGTACTTCGACATCCGCTCGGCACCGACCATGACCGAGATTCCGAGCAGCTGCACCTGTGCGAGGTTGGCCGCGTTCGGGCACAGGAGGAGGCGCGCGCGGACGTCGGCGGGCCGTACCGCGGCCGGCTCGCCGACCTCGACCAGCCGCCCGGAGTCGTCGGTGGTGCGAAACGTCGCCCCGAGCTCGGCGAGCGCCGCCGCCCAGCGCTCTACGCCGTCGTGGCCGAGGGAGAACGCGTTGAGGAGCTCGATCGGCGCCTCCACCGGCGGGTGCGAGCCGTGCAGGCCCGCGTGACGCTCGACGAACGACCGGTAGACGAGGCAGAAGCCCGCGTAGCTCCGGGCGTGACGGGCGAGCGCGACGGCCTCCCGGTCGATCGCCGCCGCGCCAGCGAGGTCGAGCTCGGGCGCCGGGCAGGCGAGCAGGACCCGGTGGCGCAGCTTCGCGTTGCGGGTGAACAGGGACGTCTTGACGAGCGCCCCGTCGCCGGCGCGGTGCCACCACGCGTACGGGCGCCAGCGCAGGTCGCCGAGGTTGTTGTGGGTGACGGTCGTGCGGAGGTGGGCCGCGCGCGACGGCTCCGCCGCGCTCGAGGCGACGGTCGCCGCGACCCACGGGAACGCGAACATCGGGTCGAACGCGTTCATGCTCGCGTGCGGGGAGGTATGGACGACCAGGTCCGCCGCGACGAGCGCGTGCAGGGAGGCGTCGTCCCAGCCGAGCAGGCGGCGGATCTCCTCGCGGGCCTCGCCCGCGGCCGAGTGGACGGCCGGCTCGGCGCCGCGCAGGAACTCGCCTAGACGCTCTCTCCGGCGGCGGTGGTCGCCGCTGGGC
>JALZEZ010000604.1 GCA_030861775.1 Actinomycetota bacterium | reverse complement strand
GGGTGGAGCTCCGCGTGGCCCCCAACCCTGGCGTCGCCCCCGGGCCGGTCCGCGAGATCGCCTCCGGCGGCGAGCTCTCGCGCGTGATGCTCGCGCTGATGAGCGTCGCGAACAGCGGCGGCGACGCGACGCTGGTCTTCGACGAGGTGGACGCCGGCGTGGGCGGCCAGACCGCCCGCGCGGTCGGCGAGCGGCTGCGCGCGCTCGCGAGCGGCCGCCAGGTCCTCTGCATCACCCACCTGCCGCAGATCGCCTCGCTCGCCGACGCCCACTTCCGCATCGAGAAGGACAGCGGCGGCTCGGTGGCCCGCACGACGGTCGAGCCGCTCGAGGGCCCGGAGGTCGTGGCCGAGCTCTGCCGCATGCTCGGAGCCGACAGCTCCGACGCCGGCGCCCGCCGCCACGCCGAGGAGCTCCTGGCCGCGGCCTGAGCGGCCCACGCCGGGGGTGAAGTCACTTGCGGCGGATATACCGCCGCAATCGACGACGCCCGCAGGGGTGAAGTCACTTCCGTCCACTATTTGGACGCAATCGACTTCACCCCCGCCGGGCGCCCCGGCGAGCCCCCGTAAACTCCCCGCCGAGGGGAGGACCGCCCCCGCGCATGGCCGCGCCTCGAATCAGAACACGCTCACTCAGGCCGCGACGACCGCCGGCCGCACTCGCCAACGGGCGCCCCGGCTCCGACGGCGGGTTCAGCGGACCGGTCCGGCTCGGCAAGCGGACCAAGCGGCTGGTGAAGCGCATCGGCGCCGGGGACGTCGCGATCATCGACCACGCCGGGATCGACCGCGTCTCGGGCGAGGACCTCGTCGCCGCGGGGGTGAAGCACGTCGTGAACGTCGCGCAGTCGGTGGCGCCGCACTACGCGAACCGCGGCCCGTCGATCCTCGTGGAGTCCGGCGTGAAGCTCGTGGACATGCCCGGCGCCCCCCTGTTCGACCTGCTGGACGACGGCGACGAGGTCACGCTCGACGGCGGGAAGCTGATCCGCGACGGCGAGGTCCTCTGGGAGGGCGAGGTGCTCGACGCCGAGCGGGTCGAGCGCGCCTACGAGGAGGCCGAGCGCCGGATCGGCGAGGCGCTGGAGGCCTTCGCCGAGAACACGATGACCCACATCCGCGAGGAGCGCGAGCTGCTCTCGGGCGAGATCCAGCTCCCCGACTTCGACACGAGCTTCCGCGACAGGCCCGTGCTCGTGGTGGTGCGCGGCGTGGACCACAAGCGCGACCTCCGCATCCTGCGCCCGTACGTCCGCGAGACCCGCCCGGCGATCGTGGCGGTGGACGGCGGCGCGAACGCCATCCTCGAGGAGGGGCTGAAGCCCGACATGATCGTCGGCGACATGGACTCGGCCACCGACGAGGCGCTCCGCTGCGGCGCCGAGCTGGTCGTGCACGCCTACCCGGACGGCCGCGCGCCGGGCCGCAAGCGGCTCGACCCGATGGGGCTCGACTACAAGGTCGTCCCCGCCCCGGCCACGAGCGAGGACGTGGCCCTCCTGGTCGCGGCCGAGAAGGGGGCGAGCCTGATCGTGAGCGTGGGCTCGCACTTCAACCTGGTCGAGTTCCTGGACAAGAACCGCGCGGGCATGTCGTCCACCTTCCTCACCCGCCTGCGCGTGGGCGAGATCCTGGTGGACGCCAAGGGGGTGAGCCGGCTCTACCGGCCCTCCGCCGGCCGGGGCCCGATCCTGCTCGTCACGGCCGCGGCATTCGCGACGCTCGTCGTCGTGGTCGCCACCTCGGACACGCTCGGCCCGCTGCTCGACCTGCTCTGGCTCAAGCTCGAGGTCCTCCTCGGGCTCGAATGAGCGCCCGCCCCATCTAGATGCTCGACTTCCGCTATCACGCGCTGTCCATCGTGGCCGTCTTCCTGGCCCTGGGCATCGGGATCGTGCTCGGCACCACGATCGGCGACCAGCTCGTGTCCGAGGCGAACCGCGACCTCTCGTCCTCGCTCCGCCGCGACGTGGTGGAGGCGCGCGGGGCGGCCCGCAGCGCGCGCGAGGCGCTCGACGACCGCGAGGCCTTCATCGGCGCCTCGTTCGAGCGCATAGCCGGCGACCGCCTGCGCGGCCGCGCGGTGGCCGTCCTGGCCGAGGGGGAGCTGCCGCGCGAGGTGGAGAACGGCG
>JALZEZ010000309.1 GCA_030861775.1 Actinomycetota bacterium | reverse complement strand
GATCACGCCGGCCACCGAGGCGCCGGTCAGCAGCAGCACGCCGGCGAGCAGCAGGAACAGGAAGATGATGTGCGCGCCGAAGTCCTGGAACAGCGTGCTCGCCACCCAGTACAGGGCCTCCCCCACCGCGCCGCCGTGGTCCTCGAAGTAGTCGGGCTGCATCCAGCCGTCGCGCGCGGGCTGGTCCGGGCCGAGGCCGAAGAGCCCGCCCGCCAGGCCGATCATCAGCGCCGCCAGCAGGCACGCTCCGCCGGCGCGGAACGGGTTGACCGAGGGCAGCATGGGCTTGAGCACGAGCACGGCGCCGGCCGCGAACAGGACCACCGGCACGAGGTAGCCGACCCCGCCGAACAGGAACACGAAGACGTCGGCGAACGCGCCGCCCACCTTGCCCCCGTCCCAGCCCAGGTAGAAGACGAACGCGAAGAAGGCGCCCAGGGCGACCAGCCCGAGGCCGATCAGGTCGAGGTGGCGCTGCTCGAGCTCCGGCATCCGCGGAAGCGCGGGGAGGGCCACCCGCGGGCGCGCGGACTTCTTCCGGCGCCCGCCCGTGCGCTTGCTCCTGCTGGCGGGGCGGCGGGCCATGCCTGCGTGGATTTCGACGCCGGAGGCGCCGCCCCTGCCGCGCCTAGCGCAGCGTCCGCGCCGCGAGCCGCCCGTAGCGGCTGTGCCGGTCCACAACCTGCGCCGTGACCCGGTACGGCGAGCCGCCGAGCGGGAGCCTCACACGCACGGTGTGGACACCCGGCCGCAGCCGCCGGACCTCGGTGACCGCCGGATCGCCGCCGGCCTGGGCGCGCACGCTGACGTCGACGTACAGCGGTTCCTTCGGCCGGCGGCCGTCCGGAATCGAGTAGCGGATGGTCGCGTGGGTGGCGTCACGGGTGGCAGCGAGGATCATCGGGACCGGAAGCCGGCGCGTCTCGGCCGGGCGCGAGCGCGGGCGGGCACCGCGCCGCCGAGCGCCGGACAGGCACTGTGCGGCACCGTCGTAGAAGCCCTTGGGGTTGCTCCACTTCGCCTGTTCGCGCGGGGCGGGCGGGCTCTTGTCCGGATAGGTCTCGTTGTCGCCCCAGCGACCGGGCCAGCCCCAGAAGCTCGAGAGCTCGCCGGTGACCACCTCGAGCACGGGCTGCGGAGAGCCGGGGTAGTCGCCCCAGTGATCGTCGTCGACGGGCCCGAAGTTGTCCGAGGTGCCGGCCCACCAGTAGGAGGCGTGCGATCCGCGCGCCGGGTACACCTGCGGCACGCCGGAGATCGAGGCCGTCTGGAAGTCGCAGCGGTCGCCTTCGTTGTGCGTCGCGTACGCGACCTTGTCGGGGTTCCGATTCGCGTCGAGGCCGACCTGGATCATCTCCCAGTCACCCTCGTGCTCACCTCCCGGAACGACGAGGTCGTTGTAGTAGTACCAGAACCAGTACTGGAGCCAGAGCTTTCCGTCGCTGCCGTGCACGGCGCGGCCATAGATGCGATCGCCGTAGCCGATGTTGCGCATCGCGTTCGCAGCCCACTGCGGATCGCTGTCCTGGACCAGCTTGTCCTCGTCCGCGCGCGGAGAGCCGAACGCCGCGGCGACGCCTGAGTTGGCGTAGGTCGCGCCGAGGAGGTCCAGGGTGAGCTCCGGCGGCTCGCTGCCGGAATCGTGGTCGGCGATCGTCGTCTCGACGTCGAGGGAGTCCTCGCGGATCAGCTTGTTCAGGAACCAGTCGGTCATCGACCCGGCGGAGTCGGCGAAGTAGTTCTCCCCGGCGGCGTAGTTCATCTGCGGCTTGTACGCGTGGATCAACGCGGAGTAGTCGATCGTCTCGAGCGTGACGTGCATGTCGCGCGGCTGGCCGACGCGCGTGGTCGACCAGGCCTCGGCGAGCCACGGGAGCGCGTAGTGCCACCCCTTGGCGCTCGGCGAGGCGTTCACGTCGATCCCGAGGAAGTAGTCCCACACGCACACCCACTCGTACTTCTGATCCGTGACGTTATAGCGCCAGAGGGTCCACGTGCCACCGCGCTTGGTCGGCCAGCTGTCCATGCACCCGGTCTTCGGGCTGGGGCCGCCGGCGCCCGAGGTCCTGTAGATGTTGATCCTCACCCAGCCGGACTGGTACGGATCGGGCAAGGTGGAGAGCCAGCCCCCCGGCATGCTCGAGTCGTAGTTGCTGACCGGGCAGGCGGGCGGGTTGGCGGCTGAGATCCAGATCCGCTTCGACGCGGTACCGGAGACGGGATCCGCCGCGCAACCGTTCGATCCGCCCACGACCGCGCTGGCGCTGTGCGCCCACGTCGTGTACCGCGCCGTCGTGCACGACCCCGCGCGCGGCCTGACCTTGAAGACGTAGCCGATGCCCTTCTCGAAGGTGCGGGGCAAGATGGTCCACCTCACGTTCCCGGGCGTCATCGGCAGGGTCGCGGGTCCCGTCGATTCGGTCGTCGCGTGCGGCGTCCCGTATGGCTCGGAGTCCCGGTGCTCCTCGATGACCAGGTCGGCCAGCACCGGCGTGGTGCAGCTCGGGTCGCTGCGGAGGTCCCCGAGCTCGACGCTCTGGACGACCTTCGCCACCGGCATGTCGACGAACATCAGCGGCTTCCACGAGGCGATGGTGGTCTCGAACGGGTCGTTGAGCTCCGGCCGGATGGCGAGGTTGGTGTTGGACTCGAGCCAGCCGCCGTCGGCGGCGGCGCGCGCCTCGACGGCTGTCGAGCCGAGCGCGACCAGGGTGATCAGTGCTGTGAGCGCGGCGAGCGCCCCCCGCGAGTCCATGGCGGCCAACGTACGCGCGACCCCCCGGGCGCCGCCACCCCCCCACGCAGGGGTTCTTGCCGCCGCCGGCCGCGCCCTAAGGAGTCGCTAAAACTTCGCGGGAGCGGGGCTTTCCACCCCTACCATCGAACGCATGCCCAAGCCGCGCGTACTGGTGGTCGAGGACGACGGCGACATCGCCGACGTGCTGCGCCGCTCGTTCCGGCTCGAGGGCTACGACGTGCGGGTCGCGGGCGACGGCGTCGCGGCCCTCGACGAGGCGGCGGTCTTCGAGCCCGACGCGGTCGTGCTCGACCTGGGCCTGCCGCGGCTCGACGGCGTGGAGGTCTGCCGCCGGCTGCGGGCCGAGGGCGACGTGCCGATCCTCATGCTCACCGCGCGCGACGGCGTGGACGCCCGCGTGGACGGGCTCGACTCCGGCGCCGACGACTACTTGGTCAAGCCGTTCGAGCGCCAGGAGCTGATGGCCCGGGTCCGGGCGCTGCTCAGGCGCCGGCCCCCGCGCGGCAGCGCCTTCCTCACCGTCGGCGATCTGCGCCTCAACCCGGACACCCGCGAGGTGGCGCGCGGCGAGCGCCCGGTCGACCTCACCGCCCGCGAGTTCGAGCTGCTCGAGTACCTGATGCGCAACGAGCGCCTGGTCGTCTCGCGCGAGGCCCTGCTGGAGGAGGTCTGGGGCTACGCGCCGTTCTCGGAGACCAACACGGTGGACGTGTTCGTCTCGAACCTGCGCCGCAAGCTCGAGGGCGGCGGCGAGCCGCGCCTGCTGCACACGGTGCGCGGCGCGGGCTACGTGCTGCGCGCGGCGTGAGCCCCTTCCGCACCCTCCCCATCCGCTTCCGCCTGGCGCTGATCTCGGCGGGGCTGACGTTCGTGATCCTGATGCTGTTCGCGCTGGTGGTGGGCAAGTTCGCCGCCGACCAGGTGCGCTCGTCCTTCGACGACGACCTGCGCCGCACCGTCACCGACATCGAGCAGCGGCTGCCGGCCCGCACGACGATCCAGGGGACGGTCTTCTTCCCCACCGCCCAGGAGGTCTTCGAGGCCGCCTCGTCGGGCGACGCCGAGCTGCGCGTGCTCTCGCTCGACGGCAGGGTGGCGCTCCCCAACGGCGCCGAGCCGATCCTCGGCCCCCCGCGCCGCGGCATCGTGGACTTCGGCGAGTGGCGCGTGGCCTCGACGTACCTCGAAGCCCCCGGCGGCACCCCGGTCGCCGTGCTCCAGTACGGCAAGCCGCGCCACGAGCACGTGGACGGCACGGTCGCCCGCATCCGCTTCCTGCTCGGGCTGGGGGTGGTCGGCGGCGCCGTGCTCGCCTTCCTGGCCGGCCTCGCGCTCGCCCGCCGTGCCATGGCTCCGATCGCCAGCCTCACCCAGGCTGCCCGCGAGATCGAGCGCACGCGCGACCCGGCCGTGGAGCTGCCCAAGCCCGAGGCCGACGACGAGGTGGCCGACCTGGCCCGCACGCTCGAGGGGATGCTCGCGGCCCTCGACGCCGCCCGGCGCGAGGCGAAGGCGGCTTTCGGCGACGAGACAGTCTTCTGCGAGCGGTATGTCGAGCGCCCGCGACACGTTGAGATCCAGCTGCTCGGCGACGGGCGAGGAAATGTCGTCGCGCTCGGCGAGCGCGAGTGCTCGATCCAGAGGCGTCACCAGAAGGTGCTCGAGGAGTCGCCGTCGCCGGCCCTCGATCCCGATCTCCGAGCTCAGATGAGTGCGGCCGCTGTCGCCTTTGGCGCCGCCGTGGACTACCGAAGCGCCGGTACGGCCGAGTTCATGCTCGACGGCCGGGACTTTTGGTTCCTCGAGCTGAACGGGCGGATCCAGGTCGAGCACCCGGTCACGGAGCTCGTCACCGGCATCGACCTCGTCCGCGAGCAGCTCCGGATCGCCGAGGGCGAGCCGCTCGGCCTCGAGGAGCGGCGTCTCGACGGCCACGCGGTTGAGGTGCGGCTCTATGCGGAAGATCCCCGGACGTTCCTCCCGCAGGCCGGACGCATCGAGCACCTCAGGCTGCCGAAGAAC
>JALZEZ010000603.1 GCA_030861775.1 Actinomycetota bacterium | reverse complement strand
CTCTACAACGCGTTCGGCGGCCGGCGCGACCTGGCCCAGTCCTACGTCATGCGCGAGGCCGAGCGCTTCATCGCCTCCACCGAGCAGGCCATCCGCTCGAACGCGGACGACCCGCGCGCGGCGCTCGCGAGCGCCACCGAGGTCTTCCTGACCGCCGCCGCCCAGCACCCGCTGGTGCGGGCGATGACCGCCTCCGACGACGCCGACGAGCTCCTGCCGCTCGTCACCACCCGCGGCGGGCCGGTGATCGGCCAGGTGACCGAGCGGCTGGCCGCGGTGATCGTGGAGACCTGGCCCGGCCTCCCGCCCGGCGAGACGCGCACGATGGTCGAGTCGCTGGTGCGGCTCGCGATCAGCCACGCCGCGCTGCCCACCGCCCCGCCGCGCGCGACCGCGGACGCGATCGTCGCGATCCTCGGCCCCTACGTGGACGCGATGCTGGCGGCGCGCTAGCCGCTGCTCATCGCGCCGGCCAGCTCGCCGGCGTCCACCACGCGCAGCCACTGCGGCAGCACGGGCACCTGGAAGAGGCCGCTGACCTCGGCGCGGGCCTCGGAGATCTCCTCCGAGTACCAGTAGCGCTCGAACTCCATCTTCGACTGGAACGACGCGAGCTGGATGAAGTCGAGCGGGTCGTCCTGCGAGCGGATGAAGGCCCAGGAGCTCGCGCCGTAGTCGAGTGCCGCCTGCGCGGCCGGCCGCCAGGCGTCCTCGAACTTGTCCCCGCGGAACGGGTTCGCGTGCCAGAGGATCATCACGACCTTCTCGTCCGGCTTCATCAGGCGCCGACCTCCGCGTAGATCGCGCCCGGGCCTTCGGCGGTCTTGCCCAGGCCCGTGTCCTCGGCCCCGACGAGGATCGCGATCTTCCCGAGGTGCTTGTTCTCCTTCATGATCTGGTGCGCCTCGGCCACGCCGTCGAAGCCCATCGTGCGCCACAGCACCGGCCGGATCGCGCCGGAGGCCATCAGCTCGTTGGCCTTGGTGCACTCCCAGGCGTTGGCGAAGTGCGAGCCGACGATCTCCTTCTGGCGCATCCACAGGTAGCGGACGTCGAAGTCGAGGTTGTAGCCGGTGGTGCCGGCGCAGATCACGACCTTGCCGAACGGCTTCACCACGAACACCGAGGTGGGGAAGGTGGCCTGCCCGACGTGCTCGAAGACGATGTTCGGGTCGTCGCCGAGGATCTCGCGGACGGCCTTCTTGAACGCGCGCATCTCCTTGAAGCGCGCCTTCTCCTCCTCCGGCGACTCGCCGCCCTTGCGCATCATCCCCGCGTGCTCGTTGCGGTCGATCCAGCCGGTGATCCCGATCTGCTCGAGCAGGGCACCCTTCTCGGGTGACGAGACGACGCCGCACGCGAGCGCGCCGGTCAGCTTGCAGAGCTGGGTGGCGAAGACGCCGAGGCCGCCGGCGGCGCCCCAGATCAGGACCTTGTCGCCCGCCTGGATGTTGCAGCGGGTGATCAGCATCCGGTAGGCGGTGAAGTAGGTCAGGCCGTAGGAGGCGGCCTCCTCCCAGGTCAGGTTCTCGGGCTTGGGGATGAGCTGCTGGGCCTGGACCTTGGTGAACTGCGCGAACGAGCCCCAGGAGGTCTCGTAGCCCCAGATCTTCTGCGACGGCGCCGCCAGCGGGTCGAGGCCGTGGACCTCGGGATCCTCGTACGAGGCCTGGTTGCAGTGGATGATGACCTCGTCGCCGGGCTTCCAGCGCGTCACGCCGGGGCCGGTCTTCCAGACGACGCCCGAGGCGTCCGAGCCGCCGATGTGGTGGTCCTCCTCCGGGTGCGAGCGGAAGACCGAGACCGGCTTGCCCATCGCGGCCCAGACGTTGTTGTAGTTCACCCCGGCCGCCATCACGCGCACGACGACCTCGAGCGCGCCGGGCTCCGGGACCTCGATCTCCTCGATCTGGAACGCGTCGGTCGGCTCTCCCTCGCGCTCCTGGCGGATGACCCAGGCGGCCATCGTCTTGGGGAGCTCGCCGGGCTCGGTGCCGACGTCGGTCACGTTCTTCAGGTCAACGGCCATGCTGTGGATCGAACCTCCGGGTCGCTTGGGGAGCCGGAGGATGGTACCGGGGGCTAGCGCGTTGCCGTCATCGTCCGGTGGAGGTGGCGGAAGCGGGCGAGGGCATCGCGGCCC
>JALZEZ010000602.1 GCA_030861775.1 Actinomycetota bacterium | reverse complement strand
CGGTTGTAGCGCCGCGCCAGCCGTCCGACCCACTTCGTCGAGTAGCCCGTGAGCCACGCCACCCGGGTCGCCTTCGTGCCGCACGCCAGCCAATACAGAATCCGCCAGTGCTCGCGGGTGACCGGATCCGGCGCGCTGTCGTGGCGGGCCGCTATCTCGGCCAACGCGAGATGCCGCTCCAGCTTCAGGAGCCGCGGCATGGCGCCTCCTTGGGCGGGCCCGTTTTCCCCCGTCGCTGAGGCCCACCGGCGCCCCTATCTTAGCCGAACTGTTCAACCGGAGTTGATATTAGCCGTAGTTTGTTGGTCTCGGTGCGGGACTTGCGGGAGGGGAGGCAGGAGGTGCCCTGATGAGCCAGCGGCTCGCCTGTCCCCCGGCCCCCGATCCGCTGGAGGCCTTCGCCGCCACTTTTGATCCTCTGTTCGCCACGCTGGCCCAGCGGCGGAACTTTCGGACGTATCTGCAAGGCCTGCTCCTGCCGCGGGACCGCAACAAGACCCTCACCGCCCTGGTCGGCACCGAGCCCGTAGTAGGGGCGCAGGCCGCTCCCGTGCAGCGCCTGCAATGGTTCCTCTCCGAGTCGGACTGGGACGGGACCGCGGTGAACCGCCAGCGGTTGGCGTTGCTCTGCGCGACTCCCGCGACGCGGCCGCATGCCGAGGGCGTGCTCGTCCTCGACGATACTGGCGATCGCAAGGCCGGCACGAAGACCGCCCACGTGGCCCGCCAGTATCTCGGCTCGGTGGGCAAGATCGACAACGGGATCGTCGCGGTGACCACGCTCTGGGCCGACGAGCGGGTGTACTATCCGCTGCACCTGCAGCCGTATACGCCGGCGCGGCGCCTGCCGCGGGGCAAAGCCGACCCGGCCTTTCGGACCAAGCCGCAGGTAGCGGAGGAGTTAGTTGCCGCCGCCGTGGCCGCGGGGGTGCCTTTCCGGGCCATCGTGGCGGACTGTTTCTATGGCGATCACGAGGGCTTCGTGGAAGCGCTCGATCGCGCCGACCGGCCCTACGTGCTGGCGCTGAAGCCCCAGAAGGGCATGTGGGCCCCGGCGGAGGCGGCGCATACGCCGGTCGAAGCCGCGCAGGCCTTGCGCTGGGGCGGCCCGGATGCGCCGGGAGACTGGACCCGGGTCGTGCGGCGCTTCCGCGATGGCCACGAGGAAGTGTGGTGGGCGGCCGAGCCGCGCCTGGGCCCCTGGGGGCCCGATGGCCGCCACCGCCTCGTCGTCGCCACCACGGATCCGGCCACCCTGCCGGCGCTGAGCACCTGGTATCTGCTGACCAATCTGCCGCGGCCGGGGTCGCCACGCGCTGGCGCGTCGCCCCTCGCGCCAGCCGACCTGGCAGAAGTCGTCCGCCTGTATGGCCTGCGGCTGTGGGTGGAGCAGGGCTACAAGCAGGTGAAAGACGAGCTCGGCTGGGCGGACTTCCAAGTGCGGTCGGACGCGGCCCTTCAGCGCCATTGGCATCTCGTCTGCTGTGCCTTTTCCTTTTGTTGGTGGGCCTGGTGCCACGCTGACCCGAGCGAACGGCAGGCGCTCAGCCCGGGGGACGCCGCCAGTCCCCTGACCGCGCTCGCCCCTGCCGCGTCCGTCGCGGCAGGGCGGGGGGAAAATGGGCACCAAACCGCGAGCCAGCAACACCGGGCGCGGGGGCCTCGTGCCCTGGCCCGTGACGATGCGCCAAGTCCGCGGATGGCTGACCCCCTGGCACTTCCTCCAGCGGTGCTGGCAGGCTTGGTCCTCTCGCCCGCCGCCCGCCGAACTCCAAGCCTTGCTCGACGCCGTCGGCGCCGGTCGCCCCCTATATCTCTTCCTCCGCGAATAACAAACTACGGGTAGGGTGTCGGCCTGCGGCGCTGTCGGGGCCACACCACGCCGAGCACGCCGAAACCGAGCGCCGCCACCGTGAGCACGAGCGGTAACCATACACCGTTCGGCTGCGGGCTGGGGTCGCCGGCCTTGGGGAGCACGCGCGCCGTCGACAGCCCGGGGCCGACCCGCTCGGTCAGTCGCGGCGCGACCGCCATGGCGATTACCTCATCGGTCGGCAGCGCAATGCTCCGACCTGCGATTTCCTCCAGCATGGGTGGCGCGACCACGGCGGGCGCGGACACCGGCAGCAGGACCAGTGCCTCAAC
>JALZEZ010000601.1 GCA_030861775.1 Actinomycetota bacterium | reverse complement strand
GCTCGCGCGCCAGGCGGGGGGCGAAGGCGGGAACGTCGCCCTCGCCGCGCGGCTCGTGCTGCGCCCGGTACTCCTCGATCAGGAGCTGGGCGTCGAGACCCAGGTACTCGGAGTACGTGCGCAGGAACGTCTTCGCCAGCGTGCTGTCCGGGAGCATCCCGAACTCGTCGTTCTCCAGCGCACGCAGGTACTTCGCGCGGATCTTGGTGTAGGCCTCGGCGTCCGCGATGTCGAGCTCGCGCCGCATCCGAGCCTCGCGCAGTCGCTCGCCGATCGTCACGCTCCGTATTCAAGCGGACGCGCACCGGCGCCCGGGCGCGCGGGCGGCGTCTTGCGGGCGGTCCTAGCCGGGCTCGCCGACGCCGGCCGCGACCGGCTCGTCGAGCGCGGCCAGCACGCGCGGTAGGTCGGCCTCGGTGATCAGGACCTGGCGGGCCTTGGAGCCCTCGTAGCCGGAGATCACGCCGCGGCGCTCCATCATGTCGATCAGCCGGCCGGCGCGGGTGTAGCCCACGCGCAGGCGGCGCTGGAGCATCGAGGTGGAGGCGCTGCCGAGCTGGACCACCGTGGCGATCGCCTCGCCGAGCAGGTCGTCCTGGTCGGCGCTGAACTCGCTCGCGTCCTGCTCCTCCTCCGACTCCACGGCCTCGAGCAGCTCCTCCTGGAGCTCGGGCTCGCCCTGGCGGCGCCAGTGGTCGGTCAGGCGCTCGATCTCGGACTCGCTGATGAAGGCGCCCTGGATGCGAGCCGGGCGCGACTCCGACGCCGGCCGGAAGAGCATGTCGCCCTGCCCCAGGAGGGACTCGGCGCCGTTCTGGTCGAGGATCACGCGGGAGTCGGTCTGGGAGGAGACCGCGAACGCGATGCGGGCCGGGACGTTGGCCTTGATCATGCCGGTGATGATGTCCGCGCTCGGGCGCTGGGTGGCGAGCAGCAGGTGGATCCCCACGGCGCGCGACTTCTGGGCCAGGCGGATGATCGCGTCCTCGACCTCGCCGGGCGCGACCATCATCAGGTCGGCCAGCTCGTCGATCACGCACAGGATGTAGGGCAGCGAGCGCTCGCCGTCGCGCTCGCGGATGCGGTTCAGCTCGGGCAGGCTGCGGGCCCGGGCCTTGCTCATCACCGCGTAGCGCTGCTCCATCTCCTTGATCAGGTTGGCCAGGACGTTCGCCGCCAGGCGCGGGCTCGTGACCACCGGCGTGAGCAGGTGCGGCACGTGCTCGTAGTGGTTCAGCTCGACCTGCTTCGGATCCACCAGCACCAGGCGGACCTCGTTGGGCGTGGCCCGCAGCAGGATCGACGAGAGCATCGCGTTCACGCAGCCGGACTTGCCCGAGCCGGTGGTGCCCGCGACGAGCACGTGCGGCTGCTTGGCCAGGTCGGTGCCGATGGCCTTGCCCGCGATGTCCTTGCCGAGCCAGACCGTGAGCGGCGACCAGCCGCCGGGCGCCTCCTGGAAGACGTCGCCGAGGTGCACCATCCGGCGGTCCTCGTTAGGGACCTCGACGCCCACGGCCTGCTTGCCGGGGATCGGCGCGAGGATGCGCACGTCGGTGGCGGCCAGGGCGTAGGCGAGGTCGTCCTTGAGCGTGGCGACCTTCGACATCTTCACCCCGGGCGCGAGCCGCAGCTCGTAGCGGGTGACGTGCGGGCCGACCACGGCGCCCACGATGCGGGCCTCGATCCCGAAGTGCCCCAGGGCCTCGACCAGCTCGCCGGCGGTGCGCTCCTGGGCGGCGGTGTCGTGGCGGGCGCCGTTCTTCGAGCGCTCGAGCAGCGACGCCTTGGGGCGGCGGTACTCGATCTCCTCGGACTCCGTCACCTCCGAGCGGCGGTTGCCCTGGGGCGTGAGCTCCGCCTCGTCCTCGTCCACCGCGGGCTCGGGCTCCTCCTCCGCGTAGTGCGCCTCGGCGATCGGGTCGGGCTCCGGCTCCAGCTCCGGCTCGAAGTCCACCTCCTCGCTATCCTCCTGGCCGTGGATGGCGGGGGCCTCCACGTGCGTGGCGCGCACGACCGGCTCCCCGTCCGGCTCGGGCAGCGCCGGAGGCTGGGGCTCGCGAGCCGGAGCCGGGGCCGGGCGGTCCCGCCCGGTCACCACCGCCGCGAACTCGCCCGTCGAGCGGCGCACGCGCTGCGCGGTGC
>JALZEZ010000308.1 GCA_030861775.1 Actinomycetota bacterium | reverse complement strand
GCGAGCGACCCGGTCGAGCGGCGCTGGCGGATCGAGTGCCCGGCCTCCGGCTGCACGACGACCCGCACCGGGCCCACCGACGCCGGCGAGGCGCTGCGCGGCACCGACGCGGCCGACCGCATCTGCGGCCTGCTCGGCGACGACCTGATCGAGGGGCTGGCCGGTGACGACACGCTGTTCGGCGACGCCTGCGACGTGCTCGCGAAGCCGGCCGACCCGAGCGAGGGCGGCGACGACCGGCTGCTCGGGGGGCTCGGCGACGACGCGCTCTACGGCGCGGGAGGCGAGGACGTGCTCGAGGGCGACGACGGGAACGACAGGCTGTTCGGCGGCCGCCACGACGACGCGCTCGACGGCGGCCTCGGCGACGACCTGCTGGACGGCGGCGACGGCAACGACACGCTGCTGGGCGCCGCGGGCAAGAACAAGCTGACCGGTGGCGCCGGGAACGACAAGCTGACCGGCGGCACCGGCCGCGACTCGATCAGCGGCGGCGCGGGCAACGACAAGCTCACGGGCGGGCCGGCAACGACGTGCTGAGCGGCGGCGCCGGGCGCGACGCCCTGGACGGCGGCGCGGGCGACGACAAGCTCGGCGGCGGCGCGCTGGTGAACCGCTACAAGGGCGGCTCCGGCAACGACGTGATCAACGCCCGCAACCGCCAGCGCGAGACCGTGGACTGCGGCTCGGGCCGCCGCGACCGCGCGGTGGTGGACCGCCGCGACAAGGTCCGCGGCTGCGAGCGGGTCAGCCGCTCCCGGCGCTAGCCGGCGGCGCGAGGCTCCGCGCCGGGCGCGCGATCACGGCCATCCGGTCCCGGAAGTCCGGGGCCCACATGCGGTCGGCCACGCCCGCGGCGGTGGCCGCCTGCACGAGCGCCCTCGCCAGCGGGGGCGAGTAGCCGCCGATCCGCTCGAGGTAGTAGCGGACGGTGAACGCCTTCGGCGCCGTGCCGATCCAGAGCGGCTCCCAGCCGCGCCGGCGGAGCAGGCTGAGCAGGCTGGGGCGGGTGAAGTACTGGACGTGGGTGGGGATCACCGACCACCAGCGCGCGCCCATGCGCTTCGCCAGCCGGCTGCCCGCGTCGGGGAGCGCGAGGTGGAGGACGCCGCCGGGGCTGAGGACGTCCCGCGCGATCCGGTCGAGCGCGTCGGCGGGGCGGGGGAGGTGCTCGATCACGTCGCCCATGACCACCGCGTCGAAGCGGCGGCCGCCGAGGTCGGCCTCGAACAGGTCGGCCCGGATCACGTCGAGCCCGAGCCGCTCGCGGGCGTAGGACGAGGCGAACTCGCTGGGCTCGACGCCGAGCGTCTCCCAGCCCCGCTCGCGCGCCTCGGCGAGGAGAAACCCCACCCAGCACCCGAGGTCGAGCACGGAAAAGGGGTCTGACCCCTTTTTAACGGTCCTGTAACACTCGATTCGGTCGAGGGCCGCCCGGGCCGTCGCCCGCTGCCCGGCCTCCTCCTCCACGTAGTCCTCCGACGCCGCCTCGCCGTACGCCTCGCCCAGCTCGGCCTCGCTCGGCATGCGGTCGAGCTGCATGTGCGAGCAGGCGGGACAGCGGACGATGTCGCCGAGCGCGGCGCCGAAGCGGTCGGTGGTGGGGATCAGGTCCTCCGCGCGCGCGTCCGCGACCCGCAGGTGCGGGACGAGGACGGTCGAGGTGCAGGCTGCGCAGGCGGGCACGGGCGGGCATCGTAGGCGGCGAATCCGGCGGGAGCGCGGCTTATGCTCCCTCCGGCGATGGCGGAGCGTGATCAGGCACGGCGCGGGCGGGTGGGGCTCGTCAGCGTCGTGGCCCCGATGTACGACGAGGAGGAGACCGTCGAGGTCTTCTACGACCGGGTCCGCCGGGCGCTCGACGGGGTGCGCTTCGAGCTGATCCTGGTGGACGACGCGAGCCGCGACCGCACTCCCGCGCTGCTCGACCGTCTCGCCGACGCCGACCCGCGCGTGAAGGTGCTGCACCTGTCGCGCAACTTCGGCCACCAGGCGGCCATCACAGCCGGGCTGGAGCACGCCAGCGGGGACGCCGTCGTGATGCTCGACGGCGATCTCCAGGACCCGCCCGAGCTGATCCCCGAGATGCTCGAGCGCTGGTACGCGGGGGCGGACGTCGTCTACGGAGTGCGCGAGAGCCGCAGGGGCGAGAGCCGCTTCAAGCTCGTCACGGCGAGCTGGTTCTACCGGCTGTTCACCCGGCTCACCCGGCTCGACCTGCGCGAGAACTCCGGCGACTTCCGCCTGCTCGACCGGCGCGCGCTCGACGCCGTGCTCGCCCTCCGCGAGCGCAACCGCTTCCTCCGCGGCATGACCGTCTGGGTCGGGTTCGTCCAGACCGCGGTGCCGTACCAGCGCGACGCGCGCTACGCGGGGCAGACCAAGTACACGCTCCGCAAGATGGTCCGCTTCTCGCTCGACGCGATCGCCTCGTTCACGTCGTTCCCGCTCCAGATCGCCACCTTCCTGGGCTTCGTGTTCGCGAGCATCGCGTTCCTGATGCTGCCGCTGGTGGTGGTCGCGCGGCTGCTCGAGATCTACGACGCGGGCGTCCCCTCGCTGCTGTTCGTCGTGCTGCTGCTCGGGGGGATCCAGCTCATCACGGTGGGGATCATCGGCGAGTACGTGGGGCGGATCTACGACGAGGTGAAGGGCCGGCCGCTGTACATCGTCGGCGAGGCCCGCAACCTGACCGCCGAGCAGCCCGGCGCGGCACCCGCGGAACCGCAGCGCGTGACCAGCACCCCGTAGTGCGGGTCGCGGTCATCGGAGCGGGGGTCGCGGGACTCGTGGCCGCCCACCGGCTGGTGCAGCGCGGTCACGTGCCGGACGTGTACGAGCGCTGGCCCGGGCTCGGGGGCCAGGCCGCGACGGTCGACGTGGGCGGCGGCCACCTGATCGAGCGCTACTACCACCACCTCTTCACGAGCGACCGCCACATCGTCGAGCTGTACGACGAGCTGGGGATCGGCGGCGAGCTGGAGTGGCGGCCGTCGAGCGTGGGGATGTTCGCGGACGGCTCGGCCCACCCGTTCACCACGCCGCTCGACCTGCTGCGCTTCTCGCCGATGTCGCCGCTCGCGCGGGTGCGGATGGGAGCCGCGGTGGTGTGGCTCCAGCGGCGCCATCCCACCGTGGACGCCTTCCACGACGTGACCGCCCGCGCCTGGGTGGAGCGGGCGATGGGGCGGCAGGCGTGGGAGAAGGTCTGGGGCCCGCTCCTGCACGGCAAGTTCGGGTCGCGGGCGGAGGACATCGCGATGGCCTGGCTGTGGGGCAAGCTCACGACCCGGCGCCAGATCAAGGGCGAGGAGGCGCGCAAGGAGCTGCTCGGGTACCCGGGACGGAGCTTCGAGACGCTCTACACGCGGCTGCGCGAGGAGATCGAGCGCGGGGACGGGCGGGTGCTGATCGACCGGCCGGCGGCGTGGCTCGGGCCAGGCTTCACGGTGGTGCCGGGGGCGCCCGACTCGTTCCGCCGCGGGCTCGACCCGCGCTCGTTCGAGGCGGGCGGCGAGCCGGAGCGCTACGACCGCGTGATCGCCACCGTGCCGAGCGACGTGTTCGAGCAGCTGCTGGAGCCGTCGCTCGCGGCGGAGGTGGGGGAGGAGTACCTCTCACGCGTCCGGCGGACGGAGTACCAGGCGGCCCTCTGCCTCGTGCTGGAGCTCGACCGCCGCTTCGGCCGCTTCTACTGGCTGAACGTGGCCGACCGCGAGCTGCCGTTCATCGGCCTGATCGAGCACACGAACTTCATCGAGCCGGAGCGCTACGGGGGCCGCCGCTTCCTCTACGTGGCGAACTATCTGGAGCACGGCGACCGGCTGCTGTCGCTCGACCCGGACGAGCTCCTGGCCGAGTACACGCCGGGGCTCCGCCGCGTGAACCCGGAGTTCTCGGCGGACTGGGTCGTGCGCAAGTGGCTCTTCCGCGAGCCGGCCGCCCAGCCGATCGTGCCGGCCGGCTACGTGCACCGCATCCCGCCGCTGCGCACCCCCGTGCCGGGCCTCGTGCTGGCCAACACCACGCAGATCTATCCCGAGGACCGCGGGACGAACTACAGCGTGCGGCTGGGAGGGGAGGCCGTGGACGCGCTGCTTAGCGAGCCGTAGCCCGCACGCCGATCAGGACCTCGTAGTCGGGGTCGTGCACGTCGAGGTCGGCCGGGGGGAGCTCCTCGGTGGCGATGCCCTGGAGCTGGGCGGTGGCGGTCAGGACGTTGCCGAACGTCTCGACCTCGACCGCACCGGCCCCGAACGCCTCCTCGTGCAGGCGCTGGGCGGACTGGGCCGTGAAGCGCCAGAAGTCGCCCCAGGCCTCGGCCTCCTCGCGGCAGACGCGCGTGATGCCCGGGACGGTGACCAGCGCCACGCCGCCGGGGCGGAGGATGCGGCGGATGGTGGCGATCGCGGCGCGCACGTCCCAGATCAGGAGGAGGGTCTGGGTGCAGATCACGCAGTCGAAGCTCGCGTCCTCGAGCCGGGGGCGGTCGGTCAGGTCGCCGACGATCGTGGCCTGCGGGTTGCCCTCCTCGACGTGCAGAACCTCGACCGACTCCACCCGGTCGCCGCCGAAGGCCCGCGTGTAGCGGTCCTCGGAGATCTCCAGCACCCGGCCGCGGATGTCGGTCGCGTGGCGGTCGAGGAAGCGGTCGATGTAGTGGCGGTCGACGGGGGTGCCGCGCTCGAAGCCGAAGCCGGGGCTGACCGGGCGGGTGGAGGCCAGGTCGCCTAGGTCGAGCGACCCGACCGGCGGGCTGGTGCGGGCGCGCTGGAGGGCGCGGCCGGCGCCCTCGCCAAGGA
>JALZEZ010000600.1 GCA_030861775.1 Actinomycetota bacterium | reverse complement strand
CCTTCAGGTCCGGCGGCCGGAAGCCGAACTCGCCGGCCCGCTCGGCGTCGATCTCGCCGGAGAGGAACTTCGCGAACTCGCGCGCCCCGTCGCGCTGCTGCGCGTTCACCCACGGCGCGTCGAGCACGATGAAGGGGTTGTCCGAGTAGAACGTCCCCTCCTCGGGGTAGATCGCCACGAGCTTCGGCTGCCCGCCGCGGTTCTTGTTGAAGTCGAGGAGCGTGACCTCCTCCATCGCCACGGCGGACGCGTAGCCCGGTCCCGCCTTGCGCATCTGCTCGGCGATGAACAGCGTGGTGTCGCCGTAGTGGACGATCGAGCGCTCGATGTCCCTGACGATCGCGCGCGCCCGCGAGGCCTTGATGTCGTTCTCGACCAGCCCCTCCTTCTTCCCGGTGGCCGCGTAGTACTCGGCCACCACCGCGGACAGGCCGGAGGTCGAGAAGTCGGGGTTCGTGTGGACCAGCTTGAAGTCGCCGTACTGCGGGCGGCCGAACTGCGCCCAGCCGGTCTGCGAGCGCGCGAGCTTGAGGATGTCCCCGAACCCGAGCCGCTTGCGCGGGTACCCGAGCGCCTGCGTCATCGGCTCCCACATGGCGATCACCAGCGGCGTGCGGACGATCGAGGGGTTCTCCTCGGGCGCGTACGGGCGGTCGGCCTCGAAGTTGAGGAGCCGCCCCCACAGCGAGGACGACGGCGACCAGGCCACCGTCTTCAGCGTCCCGCGCGCGATCTTCGTCTGCGCCTCGCCGGAGGACACCACCTGGCCCTCTACGAACACCGGCTTCCCGCCCACCTCCTTGCGGTCGGCGTTGAAGCGGTCGATCAGCGGCTCGAGCAGCTTCTCCTTCTCGGGCGAGTAGGCGAACGGGATCACGACCGAGCCGGCCGGGGCCTTGCTGGGCGCCTTCCCGCCGCCCCCGTTCCCGTCGTCGTCCCCGCCGCCCCCGCGGCTGAACGCGATCACCGCGACGGCCACCACCGCGATCGCCGCTATCAGCGCCTGGCTTCGCTTCACGCCAGCATCGTAAGGGGACGGCCTCTTATCCTCGGCCGCCGTGCTCGCCGCCCTCGACAGCGCGCTCCTGCGCCTCATGCGCGCGCGCGGCCGCTCGCCGGGCGCGGAGCGGGCCGTGGCGGCGTTCTCGAAGCTGGGGGAGCACGGGGCAATCTGGTTCGCCCTCGCCGGGGCGGGAGCGCTTCTGGACCCCGGCCGGCGGCCGGCCTACGCCGGCGCCGCGCGCACGGTGGCGGTCGCGTTCGTGGCCAACCAGGCGGTCAAGCAGACGGTGCGGCGGCGGCGGCCGGAGCGGGAGGGCCAGCTCGTCGGCACGCCCACCCAGCTCTCGTACCCCTCCACCCACGCCTGCACCTCGTTCGCCGGCGCGGCCGCGCTGGGGCGCGTGATCCCGGCCGCTCCGCTGTACGCGCTGGCCGTCCCGCTCGCCCTCTCGCGCCTCTACCTCGGCGTGCACTACCCGACCGACTCGCTGGCCGGCGCCGTGCTCGGCCACGCGGTCGCGGAGCTGTCCCGGTGAGGATCGGCATCATCGGGCTGCCCAACGCGGGCAAGTCGTCGCTCTTCAACGCGCTCACGCGCGCGGGCATCGAGGCCGCGCCGTACCCGTTCACCACCGTCGAGCCGAACGTGGCGATCGTGCCCGTCCCGGACGAGCGGCTCGAGCGGGTGGCGGAGGTGATCGGGGCCGCGCCGGTGGTCCACGAGACGATCGCCTTCCACGACATCGCCGGGCTCGTCCGCGGCGCCCACCGGGGCGAGGGCCTCGGCAACCAGTTCCTGGCCAACATCCGCGAGACCGACGCGATCGTGCACGTGATCCGCGCGCACGACGACGCGAACGTGCCGCACCCCGAGGGCCGGATCGACCCGGCGGGAGACATCGAGGCGATCGAGACCGAGCTTTTGTACGCGGACCTCGAGCAGGCCGAACGGCGGCTGGAGCGGGTGTCCAAGCAGGCCAAGTCGCTGGACAAGGTGCTGGTGGCCGAGGAGGCCTGGCTGCGGCAGGTGGTCGAGGCGCTCCAGGCGGGCCGCCCGGTGCGCACCGTGCCGCCGCCCGCCGACGCCCCGGACGCGCCGCGCTCGCTCCAGCCGCTCACCGCCAAGCCGGTCCTCTACCTGGCCAACG
>JALZEZ010000072.1:8834-11050 GCA_030861775.1 Actinomycetota bacterium | reverse complement strand
CGCGGGATTCGAGCCGCCCGCGTGGGGCATCCCCGTCGCCGGCACGATCGCGTCGGGCCTCGGCTCGCAGTTCGGCATCGCCAAGGAGGTGACCTACGGCACGGTCGTGACGCCGAGCCGGTTCACCGACTTCGACTCGGAGACGTTCAAGGACGACCCCACCTACCAGGACTCGGTCGGCCTGCGCGCCAACCGCTTCGTGAACCCCTCGAACACGACGGTGCGGACGACGACGCAGGCGCCCGGGTCGGTGACCTTCGACTTCGTGACGAAGGGCATGGGCCGGTTCCTCGACCTGCTGCACGCCACGACCGTGGCGCCGGTGCAGATCGGGGCCACGACCGCGTACAAGCAGAACCACCCGGTCGGGTCCTCGCTCGTCGACAAGTCGGCCACGGTGCAGTTCAACAAGCCGGACTCCGCCGCCACCGACCGGCCGTTCACCTACGCGGGCTGCATCGTGGTCAGCTTCCAGTTCTCGATCGACACCGGCGGGAAGCTGAAGCTGGCGCTGACGTTCGACGGCCGCGAGGAGAAGACCGACGTGGCGCTGGCGGCCGCGTCGTACGCGGCGAACGCGCTGGCGTTCAACCACATCGACGCGCTCGCGGCGACACTCGAGGGCACGCCGCTCGGCGCCGTGCGCGGGTTCACGCTCGGCGGGTCGTTCGCGATGAAGACCGACCGGCACTTCCTCGGCTCCGGCGCGCTGAAGAAGAAGCCGATCCCGAACGGGTTCTTCGACCTGAACGGGACGCTCGACATGGAGTGGGACGGGCTGACGGCCCACAACTACTTCAAGTCGGGCGCGAAGGCCACGCTGATCCTGCCGTTCGAGGGCGCGGTCATCGAGGGCGCCAACAAGGAGGCGTTCAAGGCGACGGCGGCCGAGGTGCAGATCCGCGGCGAGAGCCCGAGCGTCGGCGGCCCGGACGTGCTCGACCAGTCGGTGCCGTTCAAGATCCTCGACGACGGGTCGAACGTGCCGCTCGACCTCGAGTACGTCAGCACCGACACGGCGCTGTAAAGCAACGTGGCCGCGGGCCAGCAGGGCGGCGGGCGTGGGCCCGTCGCCCAGATCGCGGGGCTACGGGATCTCCGCCGCGATTTGAAGGCGATCGTGCCGGCGGCTCTCAAGGAGCTGCGCGAGGTCAACAAGAGCGCCGCCGAGATCGTCGCCGCGGCGGCGCGGCGGGATGCCACGAAGGGAAAGACCGGGCGCTACTCGGCCGGCTTCCGCGCGGCGTCCGCCGGCGACAAGGCAGTGGTCCGCAACCCGGTGGTTTACGCGAACGTGCGCCACTGGGGCGGCTCGACCGGGCGTGGCTTCATCAAGGGCCACCCGTGGTCGGGCAGCGTGAAGGTCGAGGGCGACTTCGCTCTCGAGGAGAACGCGGTCGCGCTCGCCGAGCGCGTCCTGGAGATGATCGCGGACGGGGTCGACGAGGTCCTGGTCCGGCACGGCTTCAAGTGACGAAGGAGAACACCTTGCCCGACGAGACACTCAGCCTGCAGACCACCGGCGTGCCGGTCGACGGGGCCTTTTACGACTACTCGGACCTGACCGGCGCCGAGCAGCTCGAGCTGCGCCGGGTCCTGCGCGAGATGACCGGCCACGGCGAGGCGTCGCTGGCCGACTTCTTCCTCGGCGGCGCGGCCGACGACTTCGACGCGATCGCCGGCATCACCTACGTGGTCAGGCGGCGCGAGAACCCCAACTACAAGCTCGAGCAGGCGCTCGAGCGCACGACGAGCGACGTCGCCGCCGAGGCGAAGGAGCTGCGGGCCAAGCTCGAGGCCGAGGACCCTACGACGGCCGGCTCTTCGGAGAGCTAGACACCCGTGCTCTCTGGAGTCCGGCGGTGCTCGCCCACTGCCACGTCTGGCCCGAAGACGTCGGGCGGCGCTTCACCGAGGACGAGTGGACGTCGGTCGTCGCCTACACGGAGGCGACCGAGCGCCGCAGCGCGGACAGTGCCGCGGCGCTCGTCGGGATCGCCCAGTTCCTCGGCCGCCTGGCGGAGGGCGTAGGCGATGGGCAAGGGTAGCCGCGAGCGCTATCTGCGCTTCGTCCTGACGACCGACGATCGCGCCCTTGGCAAGGGGTTCGCCGGCGCCTCGCAAAAGCACGGGCGCTTCGCCGCCCAGACCGAGCAGCACAACCGGCGGATCGGCTCGTCGTTCGCGCAGTCCGCCCGCCGCGCCGTGGTCGGCGC
>JALZEZ010000072.1:0-8824 GCA_030861775.1 Actinomycetota bacterium | reverse complement strand
GGCGCGGCGGCGATCGCTGGCGCCTACGTGACGATCTCGAAGGGCAAGGAGGCCGTCAAACTCACCGAGGACCTCGCCAAGGGCACCGCCGCGGTGGCGCGTATCACGGGCATGTCGACCGAGGAGTCGTCGCGCTGGGTGGCCGTGACGAAGATACGCGGCGTCGAGACCAAGGCCCTGAACATGGGCTTCATCACGCTCTCGAAGAACATGAAGGCCGCGACCGAGGGCGGCGAGAAGCAGAAGAAGATGTTCAAGGACCTCGGAGTCGCCGAGCGGACACTGCGCGAGGGCGACACCGCCGGCGTCATCAACCAGGTCGCCGACGCGTTCGAGGACATGGAGGACGGCCCGAAGAAGGCCGCGCTCGCCCAGCAGATGTTCGGCCGCCAGGCGCAGACCCTGCTGCCGCTGCTCAACGCGGGCTCGAAGGGCCTCGACGAGCAGCTGAAGCTGGCGGACAAGTACGGCGTCACCCTGAACGACAAGACGATCGGCCCGATCAAGGAGCTGATCAGCACCCAGCGCGAGCTCAAGTTCGCCGGGATGGGCTTCCAGGTGGCGTTCACCAAGCTCGTCGCGCCGGGCCTGCTCGAGGTCGAGAAGGCGGCGGCCAAGGTGGCCGCGACGCTGCACGACCCGGACCTCACCGCGACCGAGAAGTGGGAGCGGATCGGCGAGATCGTCCAGCCGCTCGGCGAGAAGCTGCTCGACGGCGCCCAGACCGCGGTCGAGGACGTGATGCCGAAGATCGCCGACGAGGTCGGCCAGCACGCGCCGCAGGTCGCCGGCGCGTTCGCCGAGGGCTTCATGAAGGCGGGGCCGCTCGGCAAGCTCGTGGTCGGCGGCTGGCTCATGTCGAAGTTCGGCGGGCCCGGGGCGCCGCGGCGGGGGCGACTTCGCCGGTGGCTTCAACCGTGGCTCCTCCGGCGCCGGGCGCGGCCTGCGCTCGGGGATCATCCGGTCGGCCGGCCCGGTCGGCATCGTCGCCGGGACGCTGATCTCGCAGGAGATCGCGAAGAAGCTGGAGCAGACCCGGCTGCCAGCCCCTGTGAGCTGGCTCCCGGGCGCCAACCAAGCGAAGGGCCTGACCGCCGAGTTCCTGAAGTGGCCCGCTCCCGTCACCGCCTTCTACCTGGCCGGCCGCGAGGCCGTCAAGGCGTTCCGGGCCACGCGGCTCGAGGCCGACCGTCTTGGTGGCAAGGTCGAGCAGTCGCTCGGGCGGTTCAAGATCGCCAGTGCGAACAAGGAGCTGCAGAAGCTCCGGCGCGAGTTCAAGATCCCGCTCGGCCCGGTGCGCCTCGACGCGGACCCGAAGGACTTCGCGCGGATCCGCAAGAACTTCAACAGCCTCGAGAACTCGGCCGGGCGAAGCCTGAAGGAGATCCGCCAGACGGCGCGCTCGAACATGCGGCTGATCCGCTCCACGATGGGCGACCAGTCCGAGGCCGGGCGCAAGGCGCTGGCCACGAACTTCCGGCTCGCCCACGCGGCCATCCGCAGGTCGATGCGCGATGGCACCACGACGACGCGCGAAGGCCTGGCCGCGATCAAGTCGCTGATGGCCGAACAGCTGCGCCAGTTCGGCTACACCGGCCGCCAGGCGCAGCTCTACCTCCAGGGCCGCAACCCCGTGACCGGGGGCCCCGACGAGGGCGGCGCCGACATCCCGCGTGCGAGCGGCGGCTACGTCGGCTGGCCGGGCGAGCGCGGCCGCGACAAGGTGCGGGTCGTCCTCGGTCGCGGCGAGGCGGTGCTCAACCGCCACCAACAGGTCCCGGTCGAGGCGGCGATGCGCACGGTCTGGGGGATCGGCCTCGCCGATCTGTTCCGGCGCGAGCAGACGCCCCACCACATGGCCAAAGGCGGCTTCGCCGGCGTCGACCTGCGCGGCGCCGACCGCGACCTGGCCGGCTACGCGAAGGCGGCGCAGCGCTTCGGGCTCGTCGTCTCGTCCGGTCTCCGTGGCGGCTCGATCACGAGCTCGGGCAACCGCTCCTATCACGCCTCGGGTGACGCGCTCGACCTGGCCGGGTCCGGCTCGGCGATGCTGCGCTTCGCCAAGCTCGCCGCGCGCCGCTGGGGCCCTCGGCTCGAGGAGCTGATCCACACCCCGCTCGGCTTCGGGATCAAGAACGGCAAGCGCGTCCCGCCGTACGCGCAGGCCGACCACTACGACCACGTTCACCTGGCCGACACCGATGCGGCGGGCGCGGGCGGAGTCTTCGAGTTCAAGCCGATTGGGCGGGTCCGTGTCGGCGGCCCGGGCTCACCGCTCAAGGCGATCGTGCAGACGGGCCTCGACAATGCCCGTGCTGCCGCGAACGCACGCGGCAAGGTGATCGCCGGCTATGCCCGCGGCGGCTTCGTCTCGACCGCCTACGGCCCTCCGTGGAACGCCATGAACGGCACCGGCGTGACGGCCACCGGGCGCGACCTGCGGCCGGCCAAGCAGGCCTACGGGATCGCAGTCGACCCGCGCGTGATCCGGCTCGGCTCGCTCGTGCGCGCCTGGCCCAACCCGTTCGGCTACCGCGGCCTGTTCCGCGCCTTCGACACCGGCGGCGCCATCAAGGGCAAGCGAATCGACTTCTACGACTGGCGCGGGCGCCGCTCACAGCTCGGCTGGGGCCGCCGGGCGGTGACGCTCTACGACCGCGACGAGCGAGTGCCCGGGGGCGGGGGCTCCAGTGGTGGCGCCCGCGGGCGCAAGAAGGAGGTCGAGCCCGTTCCCGCCCGAGTGGACCCGCAGCTGCACTCGCACATCGGCAGCCTGACCCGGCGCTCGGAGAGCCTCGGCGTGCGGCTCGAGGGCATCGAGTCGGGCTACGCGCTGACCGAGCGCCGCCACGGGCGCACCGAGGAGGATGTCGCGACGGCCGGCGGCTACAGCCAGCGCGGCCGCGAGATCAGCGAGCTGATCGGCATCCGCCGCCAGCAGCGCTCGACGCTCACGGCGCGACGGCGCGTGGTCCAGGTGCTCGTGCGCGACTACAGCCGCGCGATCCGGGACCTCAAGCGCCAGTTCAAGCGCGCACCGCGCGGCCGGCGCTCGGCTATCAAGGACCGGATCACCGAGTACCAGGGTCGCCTCGCCGAGCTGCGCTCGGAGGCACGGACGCTCGGCGTCTCGATCGACGAGAACCTGCTCGACATCCGCGACCTGCAGGACGACCTCGGCGAGCTCTCGGCGCCGATGACCCTGTACGGGCAGCAGGTCGAGATGATCGACGCGCAGGAGCGCGCCGGCGACATCAGCCCCGCGACGGCGCGGATGCTGCGCGAGCAGGCGGCCCAGTACGCTCTCTCGGGCGGCTGGGGCAGTCTCTCGGACCGCGACCGCTTCCAGGTCAAGGGCGACCTCACCGAGCGCACGCGAGAGTCGGCGGAGCAGGGGCAGAACGCACGACTCGGCCAGATCGGCATGCGCGCCGCCCTCGCCGCCTTGACTCCCGAGACGGCCGACGACGAGGCCGCGGGGAAGGAGCTCGTCGACTACTGGACCGAGCGGCTCGATCAGGCCAAGGCGAGTGGCGACGTCGACGCGATCACCGAGGCGGCCACAAACCTGAAGAGCGCGCAGGACGCGCTTACGTCGAGCACCAAGGACAACACCGACGCGATCAAGGCGCTCACGGACGAGGTGGCCAAGTTGAACTCCTATCGCGAGAGCGTCAAGACACTGACCGACGCGGAGGTTTCCCGGGCGCTCGCCGACTTCATCGACGGAGAAATTATGGGACGGCGCTATTCAGGGCGCGCGATGACCGCGGGCCACGGCTCGACCTGGAGGGCTTGAGCGATGGCGATCCCCGAAGGCGTCGTGCTCGATGGCCTCGACCTCAATCAGCTCAACGGCCCCATCACGCTCAACCGCTTCGCCTGCCCACCACCGCCGCGCAAGTGGCGCTGGAGCGAGGGCCACTCCGACGGGGCGATCCTGGTCGAAGGGCCCGACACCCCGTACGAGAACCGCGAGCTCACGGGCGAGCTGCAGATCGAGCCGCAGGCCGACATGGACGCCGCGATCGCGCTGATCGGGCAGTTCGTGGACAAGCTGCAGGAGGCGCCCAAGCACGAGCTCGGGATCCCATGCGTCTGCACGCCGGCGGGCTCCACGAAGACGGTCACCTTCTACGTGCTCTCGGGCGAGATCCCCGACCTGCCGAGGACCCACGAGGCGGGCTGGTTCGCCCAGGCGCCGTCGCTCGAGTTCAAGCTGGTCGCCCGGCCGTTCGGCTACGGCGAGTGGGTCGAGACGATCGTCGACGGCTTTTCCATCAACTCGATCGGCGACTACACGTTCGACACGGGCTCGGGCACGCTGGCGGTCTCGGGCGGCCAACTCGTCCCTTCCTCTACAAGCGAGAAGGCGCTCTACCGCTCGGCGGAAGGGCTCGAATACTCGGACGCCCAGGTCGGGCACAAGCTCACGACCGGCTCGACGGTGACGACCAACTGCGGTCTGGGACCGACGCTGCGCCGCCTCGACGCCTCCAACTTCCTCTATGGGGAGTTGGAGATCGGAATCGGCGGGGCGAACAGCGCGCGGCTGAACATCCGCAAGAAGGACGGCGGCAGTTTCTCGATCCTCAACCCGGGTGCCCCCACCTTCACCCTGAACACCGCTTCCAGCTACTGGCTACGGCTGCGTGCTGAGGGCGATCTGCTGACGCTGGAGCTGTTCACCGGTTCTGCGCCAACCCCGACCAGCACCGCCGCGCAGGCCGTCACGCACACGCTCACGGGCGCGAACAAGACCAAGTTCGGCCAGGGCGTGTCGGGCGACGTCGGCATCCGCACCAACCTCGTCCCGACCGACTACCGCTACGACGACTTCGTCATCGAGCCGAACCTGTGGCGCTCGTCGCAGTCGCTCGTCATCGGGACGATCGGGCGTGTGCCCGGCGACGTGCCGGCGGAAGCGCGTGCGATCTTCACCGATGCCGCTGGCCAGGCGCGACGAGCGGTCATCTGGGGTGTCGAAAACCGCTTTTACAACTCTGCTACGTCGCTACAGGTCAACTCGAGCGCGCTCGTGACGACGGGTTTTGCGGGCGTCTCCGCGACTCGCTCCGGCTCGTTCAACACGAACGTGATCCGAGCCGGCTTGGGTTCCACGCCGGTGGCGGTCTGCGGACTCGGGAACCTGACGCACGTCGGCACGTTTCGCGTGTTCGCGCGGTTGTACGTCTCCGGGCTGGATATCCGCCTGCGGCTCAGGTACCGCGATGGCGACGGGCCGCTCAGCGCCGCCGATCGGCACTGGATCACGCCGCACGTGAGTGAGGGGTGGGTCGAGCTCGATCTCGGCGTCATCACCATCCCCGAGGCCCAGCTCGGCACGCAACGTTGGACCGGGCAGATCGAGGCGTACTCGGAGAGTACTGGCACCATCACGCTCGACGTCGACTATGTCGATCCGATCCCCGCCGGCGAGGGGTTCGGCAAGGCGCGCGCCCCGATCGCCTTCGAAACGCCGACCGCCTTTACGGCCCGTGACGAGTTCAACCAGAGCGCCGGGGCGCTCGCCGGGAAAACGCTCCCGCAGGGCGGCACCTGGTCTGGGGCTGGGGACGCGGATGACTTCGTGGTCGAAACCGTCGGCAAGACCGCGCAGCGCGCGGCGGTCTCAGATGCTGGCCCGCGCGCTACCGGACGGTTCGCGATCGCGGGTACCTCCGTGCTTGCATCCACGCTGGTCCAGGTCGACTTGAAGACATCGGCGCGCGAGATCGCGCGACAGGGTGTCGTAGCCCGCTACACCGATGTCAACAACTGGGTTGGCGCCGACGTGACGCCAGGGGTCGACGGCGTCTCGCTCGTCGTTCAGAAGGTGGTAGCAGGCACCGAGACGGGCCTACACACGATGGACCTGTCGAATGAGATCGTCACCACGTGGAACACCCTCCGGCTCGTGATCGACACGGCCGGCCGCTACTTCGTGTGGCTCTTCGTGACCGATGGGGCGCCGGTACTGGTCTGCACCGGCCGTGACAGCGCGCTCGCGGCGGGTGGCGCGCTCGCGTCCGGCAAGGTGGGCCTCCTCGACTGGCAGCCGAGCGCGACAGCCGTGACTCGTAGCTACGACAACTTCGTCGCGGCCACAGCGACCGAGAACGCGGTGATCTTCCCCGGCCAGTCGTGCGAGATCCGCCACGACAGCGCGATCCGCGAGGACGCGTCCGGGACGTACTGGGGCCCGATCGCAAGCCATCGCCCCGCTCCGCGGTTCCTCCTCCCGGAGGCGGGCGTCGAGGGACGCACGAGCCGCATCGCCGCGATGGTCCGGCGCGCCGACATCGAGGAGATGACCGCCGACGACGCCTTCGACTCGACCGTGCTCCAGGTCGTCTACCGAGCGCGCTACTTGGAGCCGCGGTAGCCGACTCTGCGGATCAGCGAGCACACCCGGCGGTGTTGGTGGGGAGTCGGGTCGTTTGCGAAGCCGGGTAGCTTGCCTTCGACCTCCTGGTCGCGAGCGGCGCCGTAGATCGCACACTCCGAGTAGGCGTCCGCGAAGCGCTCGATCGGCGGTTGGACCTCACCATGCGGCCCGCGCCACGGCGCGGTTGGGTAACGCATGATCACCATGAAGCGCCGGCGCGCGGCTCCCGTCATCACATGGGCGTCGAAGTCGTGGCCGAGCTCGTGCAGGAGCGCCTCTCGCCGCCAGCCATTCCCCGACGTCAGAAGCGGGCTGATCCGGACCTCGCGCGGCCGGCCGTCCCAGTCCGGGTACCCCCAGTAGCACCCCCCGACCGCGCGCGGGCAGTGGTCGAAGGCAAACAGCACCGGCCCTGGTGCGGTAGGCACCTTCGACCGGTCAACCCAGGTCTGCCATGCGCCCCCGACGGGCGCGCCATCGGGACGCACGAGAACAGCGGCCTCGGCCCCTGCCACGGCGCCGAGCATCACGACGGTCGCAAGTAGCGCCCCTCCAGCCCTCATCGCTTCCGAACTTACCCGCTCCGGCGGGAGAAAGGGAAAGGCCTTGTCAGCAAAACCGCCGCTAGGCCTGTCAGTGGCCGCGATCGACGCCGATGGGCGTGAGTCGCTGTGGTGGTCGGGCGATCGCCACGCCTACAACCGCACCCAGGGCCTCGGCTTCGGCACCAAGCGCGGCGACGGCTTCGCCGCGGCGGCGCTCTCGCTCCCCCGGCGCATCGACCGCGACTGGCCCGACGCCGGCCTGCTAGACGCGATCGTGATCGTCGGAGACGACGGGTCGATCGCCTATGAGGGCCGGATCGCGGGCACGCCGCGGAGCACCGAGGGCGGCGACTCGCTTGCGATCAACGCGGTGGGCTGGATGGCGGAGGCCAGGCGCTACAAGGTCACCGACGTCTTCATCGACCAGGACCCATCGCACTGGGGCGAGCCGAGCCTCGCGCGGCGAATCGCGCTTGCCTCGGCTGGCCACGTCACCAACCGGATCGCCGCGTCGGTGGCGGACGGCGGCCTCGTCTTCGAGCTGGCGAACGAGGGGCTCACGACCGCCGACCGCAACGAGCTCGTCTACTCCGCGCCGCGCCGCGCAAAGATCGCGAAGCTGATGTACGTCGCGACCCAGACCGGGTCGTGGACGAACCTGGCCGGGCTTGAAGCGAGCACCTCTGACTCCGATGACTTCGCGTCGTTCGCGCCCGCGGCGCTGACCGGCGGCGGCGTCCTGACCCAGACGAACCTCGTGCCGGCTCGATTCGTCCGCCTGCGGGTGCAGCCGAACGGAGCCGTGACGCCGGGCACCGGGACGATCGAGCGCTACTCGAAGATGGCCGCCTACGGCGACCACGGGCTCCCGCTCCATCCCGCGCTGATCGCCGGCGAGCCGGACGGGCCCGTGGTCAGCGACATCATCCGCTACACCGGCTCGAGGTACGTCCCGAAGCTCTCGATGGCCGGGGTCAAGGACACAACCTACCCGGTGCGCCAAGCGGCTTTCCGCGACGCGATCTACCCCTACGACATCTGGCTCGAGCTCAACCGCTGGCACCTCTGGGGCCTTGAGGTCTGGGAGCACCGCACGCTCCACTACGACGGGGTCGACCTAAGCGAGCCGGCCGACTGGCAGGTGTCCCGCTCCGAGATCTCGACGACGCTTCAGGGCGACACGACCGACAACCTGGCCAACGGCGTGGCGGTTGAGTTCACCGACCTGCGCACCGGGCGGGCCGACCGGATCACGCCGGACGACTACGCCGAGCTGCGGGACGACGCGGTCGAGAACCCGGCCAACCGCCACGGCGACGAGCTTTGGCTCGACTACCGGATTACGGTGCCGTGCCTCGAGGAGGACGCGGTCCAGTTCGGGCGCGCCGTGCTGGCCGAGTTCAACGCGCCCAAGCAGGCCGGCACGATCAAGGTCGCCGGCCACGTGCGCGACAGCGCCGGCCACTGGCAGCAGGTCTGGAAGATGCGCGCCGGCGACACGATCTCCATCACCGACTTCCCCAACGACCGGCCGCGGCTGATCGTCGAGACCGACTACAACGACGACTTCAGCTTGGACGTCTCGGTCGACTCGACCTTCCAGCGCATCGACGCCGCCTTCGACCGCCTGACGACCGGTGTCGAGCTGATCAAGCAGTAGCCCCACCACGCCCGCAGTAGCCCCCACCACGCCCACGCCATCCCCTCTGAGGAGGGGGGAGAGAGGGAGCTGACGCCTCCATGCCCACCCCACGCATTTCCCGGTCCCGTGCTTGAGCTCGGGGCCAAGCTGAGCCCGCCGCTCGCGGTGGTGCTGATCGTCGCCGTCCAGGGTCCTGCAGAGGTCCTGCACCTGGTCGGCGACCACCTGATCTACATCATGGCCGTGGCC